>RSAS01000731.1 GCA_003934145.1 Candidatus Viridilinea halotolerans
TCCCCCCCTCTCCCGCTTGCGGGAGAGGGGGCCGGGGGGTGAGGGCCAAAGAGCGCATCCTCATGAGGAATCCGTAGGTAACGGAGTTACAACTGTAGAGCTCTCAACTCTCGGCTCTCAACTCTCGGCTCTCAACTCTCGGCTCTCGGCTATCAACTCTCGGCTATCGGCTCTCGGCTATCGGTTACCGGCTCGTCCTCAACCTCGCCCTCAACCTCCGGCTCAACCTGACCATTCTGCATCTGAGAGTAAATTTGGGTGGTCGAGAGTGAGGCGTGGCCCAAGCGGGCTTGCACTTCGCGCAACTCTGCCCCATTCTTGAGCATGTGGTCGGCAAAGGAGTGGCGCAGGGTATGGGGGGTCAATTCTTGCAAACCAACCTCAGCGGCATAGCCTTTGAGGATAAGCCAGAAGCCCTGACGGGTGAGGCGTTTGCCACGATGGTTGAGGAAGAGCGCGGGGCTAACTTCACTGCTGCTACGGGCGAGTTGAGGTCGTCCGATGTAGATATACTCCTCAAGCGCGGTGACGGAAGTGCTACTAACGGGCAACGTACGCTCGCGCCCTCCTCGTCCGGCGCAACGCACTGTCGCCGCATCAAGCTCCAGATCATCCATATCCAGCGTCACCAATTCGCTGACGCGCATGCCCGTCGCATAGATCAACTCCAGCATCGCCTTATCGCGCAGACTCTCAGGACTCGAGGTGCGCAAGGGGAGTTCCAGCAGCGTATCCACCTGATGGAGCGAGAGCGCCTTGGGCGGCAAACGATCAACCTTGGGCGAGTCGATCTGCGTCGAGGGGTCACTACTGATCAGCCCCTGCTCGGTTAAGTAACCAAAGAAAGACTTGAGCGCAGCGGTGCGGCGCGCCAGTGTGCTGTTGGCATAACTACGGGTACGCAGAAAGAGCAAAAAACTGAGTACATGCTCATAGGCCACGTCAGGCCACTCGGCCAAGCCCTGCTCGCGCATATGCGCACAGAGTTGGTCAAGATCAGTGCGGTAGGCGGAGGTCGTATTGGCCGACAGGCCGCGCTCGCTCGCCAAGTACTCAAGAAATTGCTCAACATAAACTTGCATACCGTCTACTTACCCGCCCCTCAATGGCCTATGGCCGACTGGATCGTTTGCTTACAGCGTAGCGCGTATGGTAACCCAAAGAGGATGGGGTGTCAATTGCTATGTGGTATACTGCTTGCGCCTTGTGAGGATGAATTTGGGGGCCACGCCCCCAAACCCCCGTGAGGGCGTATTTCTTGGGGGCCACGCCCCCAAACCCCATCGGAAGGGT
>RSAS01000893.1 GCA_003934145.1 Candidatus Viridilinea halotolerans
CAGAAGGGGGCGCACACGTTTTCTGTCCGCCCTTAAACCCGCGTTGCGGGAGAGGGGGTAGGGGGGTGAGGGTCAAAAGGCGCATTCCCATCAGGAATTCACACTCCCACCTCCCCGCCTCCCGCCTCCCCGCCTCCCCACCTCCCCGCCTCCCGCCTCCCCGCTCCCCCCGATCCTATGCTTCTCCTCAACGATCTTCTCGCCGCCGGTGGGCACCTCTATGGCCCTGCGCAGGCGACGACGTTTGCCGATTGGAGCTACGACTCACGTCTGACCCGACCAGGGGAGTGTTTCGTTGCACTGCGCACCCTGCGCGCCGATGGTCACGACTATATTACGGCGGCTTTGGCGGCTGGAGCGACGGGCATCCTCTGCCGCTGGCCCCCCGCCGATCCCGCCGGGGCTACGATCATTCTGGCCGCCGATCCCGAAGATCTCTTGCGCCGCTGGGCTGCCGCCCGCTTGGCTGCGGTTGCGCCGACGGTTATTGGCGTGACGGGCAGTGTCGGTAAGACCACCACGCGCCGGGCGGTAGCCGCCATCTTTGCGGCCCACCAGCCCACCTTCCAGAGTCGCCGCAGCTTCAACTCGCTCTTGGGCCTGCCTATTGCCCTGGGGCGCTTGGCTGACGACCAGCGCTATGCTCTCCTCGAATATGCGAGTGAGCGCCCCGGCGAACTGGCGCACCTTGCGACACTCTTCCCGCCCCATGTGGCGCTGATCACCAATGTGGGCGCGACCCATCTGCGCGGCTTCGGTAGCCTCACGGCGATTGCCGAAGAGCATGCGGCGCTGCTTGCCGCCCTGCCGCCCACGGGCAGCGCCCTGCTCAACGGCGACGATCCCTATCTCGTCGCACACGCTGCCGCTGCGCCCAAGGTGTTTACATACGGCCTTGGCAGCCAGTGTGCGCTCCAAGCAACCCAGATTACCTATGCGCACCACGGAACGCGCTTTGTTTTGCGTTGGCAGGGAAAAGACTACGCCGTAGCCTTGCCGCTCTTGGGCCTGCCCGCCGTCTACGCGGCGCTCGCGGCGCTCGCGGCGGGCATCGTCTGTGGCCTCACACCTGCGTCATGCCTTGCGCCCCTAGCTAAGCTCGAACCAGCGGCGGGACGTTTGCGCCGCTTGCCCGGCCTCCACGGTGCCACGTTGCTCGACGACAGCTTCAGCGCCTCGCCCCCCTCTGCTCACGCCGCCCTCACCACCCTCGCGGCCCTGCCCGCCCAACGCCGCATCGCCATCCTTGGCCCCCTCGCCGACCTTCCGCCTGGCGATGAAGCGCCCTTCTACCACGCCTTGGGGCAGCAGGCAGCCCAAAACGCCGACATGCTCATCCTCAAGGGCGACTGGGGCGTCGTTATGGCCCAAGCCGCCCAACAGATCCGCCCCACGCTGCCGATTCGCGTCGTGGATACGAGCGCCGCTGCGGTGGCCGCCCTGCCCGCCGATCTAGCTCCAGGCGATCTCATTCTGATCAAAGGGGCCGCCGCAGCCCGCATGGAACGCATTGTGGCGCGGTTACTCGCGCCTCCCGCCTCCCCGTCTTCCGCATCCCCACCCCTCGCATCTTCGCATCCCCACATCCCCGCATCCCCACATCCTCGCATCCCCGCATCCTCGCATCTCGCATCCCCGCCTCTCTCTGCCCTCGTGCGCCAAGAACCCGCCTGGCGCAGCGTGCGCATCGGCCAACCCGAGCGCCCGACGTGGCTGCGCGTGGATCTGGATGCGCTAGCCGAGAATGTGCGCCAACTCTGTCGGTTGGCCCAAGTGCCACTCATGGCCGTGCTCAAAGGCGATGGCTACGGCCACGGTGCCGTGCGCACCGCCCGCACTACCCTCAGCGCGGGCGCAGCGGCGTTGGCGGTGGCCACCTTAGGGGAAGGGCGCGCCTTGCGCGAACAGGCCATCCGCGCCCCTATTCTACTCTTGGGCTACACGCCCCCCTGGCAGGCCGACGCGGTCGCCCGCTTGGATCTTGATGCCACCCTCTTCGATGACGAAGCGGCCCAGGCGTTGAACGCTGCCGGCATAAGTTGTGGCCAACCAGTGCGCGTGCATGTCAAAGTGGATACCGGTATGGGCCGCTTGGGCCTCACGCCGGAAGAGGTTCCCACCTTCCTGCGCTACCTGCAAGATTTGGCCGGGCTGCACGTCGTCGGCATCTACACCCACTTTGCCAGCGCCGACGCAGCCGATTGCGTCGCCGCCGATGCGCAATTGGGGCGCTTTTTGCAACTTTTAGCCACCCTGGAAGCGGCTGGTCTACGCCCGCCCCTTGCCCATGCCGCCAACAGCGCCGCGCTGCTGCGCATGCCCGCCGCACGGCTCGACATGGTGCGCCCCGGCCTTGCCTGCTACGGTCTCGCGCCTTCAGCGAGCGTCCCGCTGCCACCAGGGTTGCGTCCGGCGCTCAGCTTTCACAGCGAAATCGCCCAAGTGAAACAGCATCCGGCAGGCAGCCCCATCTCCTACGGCGGCTGTTTTGTCACCAGCCAACCCAGCACCATTGCCACCATCCCGGTAGGCTACGCGGATGGCGTGCGGCGCAGCCCCCCGTGGCGTACCGTGCTTGTGCGTGGCCAACGCGTGCCCATTGTGGGGCGCATCTGCATGGACTACCTCATGGCCGATGTAAGCCACGTCGCCCATGTGCGCTGCGGCGATGCCGTGGTACTGATTGGCAGCCAGGGTGCAGCCAGCATCAGCGCCGACGAAGTGGCCACATGGCTCGACACCATCAGCTACGAAGTCATCACGGGCATCATGCCCCGCGTCCCCCGCGAAGTAGGGGAGGGGTAACGCTACCACTCTCTTTGTAAGCCCCCTTCCGGCGGGGTTTACGGGGCCGCAGGCATCTAAAGTTAAGGGATGGTTTCAGAAAGGGACTTCGCGCTTTATCATTTGTAGTGCCGACTTTAGTCGGCAGAGGTCTTCGGATGCGACGGGAAGCCGACTAAAGTCGGCACTACCTACCCGCCGGACAGGGGGAAATGCGGGGGAACCAGGTTCCCCCGCACCCCCTACCTACACATTTTGGTCACACCCTTACATGGCTACGCCCGTTTGCTATGATCCACCGCCTTGAGAATCTTCAGATTCAATACGATAAAGCGCCAAAACTGGAACGGTTTGAAGCGCATCAGGAAGCGGTCGCGGTCGGTGATCTCCATGGCAGTCCTCCCTTTTGAGCCTATTCAGGAATGAGCTTCCAACCCGGATTGGCCTTAAACTTGTACATGAAGGTCTCGTGAACCATGCGCTTCATCCAAGCGCCACTCGTGCCGATCTCCATGTGGGTCACAAAGAGATCGCGCCCCCGCCCTTCGGGGTAGCGGTTGAAGTCGGGTACCACCGGATACATCACAATCGTCGCCGCCTCGCCGTCCCAGAGCGAGTCGCCCATCGAGGCGATACAGGCGGCAAACATTTCCGACATGCGTTCACGGTGGCTCATCTGCCCAGTATTGATCAGGTCAATAATATTCAGCGCCACAATCCGCCCAATAATGCCCGCAATCATACCCGTGCGCGGCGGCGCAGCACTGATCGACGTCCCGTTCGGCGTAGTGTGCGGCACCGAAATCGGCCCCGGTGGTGCAAAAGCAATCCCCGCCGCAAAGATATTGGCGTAACTGGGATTCTGGTAGGTCGCCGGCCACGCATCCGGATTGGCGCGCAATTGCGCGTAGTCCAAACCATAGATTGCGTCCACTTTGACGAGTCCGGATGGCATGACTACTTTGTCTGCCACGTCGCTGCCATCCGCTCCTACATACTTGAGCGGCTGCCCCGCGAACTGCGGGATGAGCATGGCAAAATCATAGCTAGTTTCGCCATAATTTCCGCCAAAATCCTCCCAAAAGATGCGCCCGGCTTCAACCTTGTGGACGCCGCGCTGGATTTCGGTGTGGATACCATACTCTTTGTAGACAGCGGTAATGAACTCGTCACTCGATATTAACTTGCCCTTGTGCCGTGCATAAAGCCCACCCACACCAAAGTCGCCTAGCTCGGGCTCGTTCGAGAGGTAGACCAGATCGGCACGGTCGCGCAGCTTGCGCTTCACCAGATCCTTGTGGATGTTAGAGATATACTCCAACGCGGCGCCCTGGCATGTCGCCGACGCATGGCCCGTCCCAATCACCAACTTCTGCCGTTCGCCCTTCTCCATGCGGCGCACATGTTCCAGATAGACATCGCGCGCTTCGAGGGCGTGGTCGAGGGTGCAGATGGAGTAGGTATGCCCGACCGACGGCCCCAAACCGGGGGTAGCGGCAAAGTTGAGCTTTGGCCCCGTCGCAATCACCAAGTAGTCATAGTCAAGACGCGCCCCTTGCGCGCCCCCCTCGTGATTGACCAGTACATAGTTCTCGTCGGGATGCACCTCCGTCACGCGACCATGGACGAAACGAACATGCTTGCGACCATAGACCGGTTTCAGCGGAATGATCGTCTGCTCAGGAGACATATGGCCCACGCCCACCCAGACCCACGACGGCACAAAGCCAAAGTAGTCATAACGATTGACTACTGTTACTTCGTGCTCTTTCCCGATCTTGTCCCCTAGATAGAGGGCGGCCGTGTGGCCAGCGAAGCCAGCCCCAATAATCACGACCCGGGCCATACTGACACCTCCTCGCATCAGGTTATCCCTGGCAGCAACTTCGCTACCAAGGTTCGTTTGGCGATCAATGCGCCTTCACCATAGATGCAGGAGCGGGGCAAAAGGTTACAACAGCGTAAACGGGAATGAGCGAACTTGGTTCGCTCATTCCCGTTTACGCTGTTGTAACACAGGATTTTGTTGGGAGGTGCGAAGGGCTAGCCTTCTGCACCTCCCCCACTGGGCTGGGGAGTTTTGCGAGGGCATGGCCCCGCACAACTCCCTACTTCCTACTTCCTACTCCCTACTTCCCACTTCCTACTTCCGCCAACAGCCGCTCCGGCTGACTCCGATACGCATCCCAGGCGATTTCGCCGCGCACGATGCCGCCCAGGATGCGCCAGAGCGCCGCGTTCACCGGCGTGAGCATGCCCCGCCCGGCGGCAGCATGCGCCACCGCGCCATAGAGCTGCTCCCCCTCCGAGCCGGGCATGCCCGCCCGCAGATCACGCAGCAGCGATGGCTCTTTGCCGCCTCGCCCGCTGCCTACAATCCGGCGCATAAGCGGGCGCAACACAGCGTTCGGGGCCACGCGCGCCACCGCCGCCAGGGTAGCAGTCGGGTAACTGAAGAGGTTCAGCGGGCGCACCCCCAGATCGGCCATCAGCGCCAGCGTCTCGCGTGCTCCCCGCAAATCCAGATCAACCAGACGCGCATCGGCGTAGATTTGGTCAATGGGCATGTCCAAAATCGCCGCCTGCGCATTGCCAAACATATTGATCAGCGCCTTCGACCACTTGAGCGCCCGGTAGTCGCGGTAGCAGCGCACCGGAAAACCGCCTTCGCGCAGCAGCGCCACCCAACGATCCAATCGCGTCGTCGCCTCTAGCGGCGCTAGGCCAATGCCGCCCAGTTTCGTGATCGCAATCCAACTCTCGCCGTGAACCTCCACTGACGTGGTAATCGCCCCGGAGATGATGCGCTGCGCACCAAATTCAGCCACCAGTCGCTCTTCGTTACCAACGCCATTCTGCAACGTCAGAATGTAGTCTGGATTGAGCTCGCGCAGCGTCGCAAGCGCCCCTGCCGTATCGTAGCCCTTTACGCAAAGCATGGCCAGCGCCGGACGGCGACACGTCGCGGGCAGATCTGCCATTGCTTCTGCCACCCGCACCTGCGCCGTGCGCGGCCCATCGGGAAAAGTAATTGTCAATGGCGACACCGCCAAAGTTCGCATCGCTTTCCCGCGCCCCAACACCGCGCACGCCACCCCACCCAACGTCAGCCGCCCGGCCACCTGCAAGCCAATCGCCCCGCCACCAACGATCACAATGGACATATAAGCCTCTTTATGCAGAACAGAGAACAGGGAACAGAGAACAGAGAACAGAGAACAGAGAACAGAGAACAGAGAACAGAGAGCAGAGAGCAGAGAACAGGAGAACAGAGAACAGAGAACAGAGAACAGAGAGCAGAGAGCAGAAGAACGCAATGGAGCAAAACCCTCCCAGTGGGATCGCGTCGCCTCTTTCCCGTTGGGCCTGCCGCATTGTCACCCTGAGACAAGGTTCGTGGCAACGTTACCGTTTGCGCCAATAGGTAGTGCCGACTTTAG
>RSAS01000496.1 GCA_003934145.1 Candidatus Viridilinea halotolerans
AGGAGAGATGCTTCGCTGCGCTCAGCATGACGGAGGCTTTTGTTTCTCAGGAGCGCAGCGAAGGGTCTCTTGTCGGTGAGGAGAGATGCTTCGCTGCGCTCAGCATGACAAAGTCACAGCGTTATTTTTGCGCTACTGCCAGAAAAGCTCTCTGCGTACCTCCGCGCCCTCTGCGGTGAAATACCATGCACAGACGAATTCCTACTCGGCCAGCGCTGCCACAATCGTCGTTGCATTGTAGCGCAACATGGCCAAGTAGGTCGCGCCGTCGCTGCCGGGTGCGCCTAGTCCGTCGGTGTAGAGCGGCGGCGCTAGGGTGACCCCCGCTTCGCGGGCGATGGTCTCCATCAGCGCCGGGTTGCTCACGTTTTCGGTGAAGATGGCCGGTACGCCTGCTGCTTGGATCTGTTGTACCAAGGTAGCAAGTTCACCCGCCGACGGGTCAGAGGCTTCGGTGGAAGCGCCCAAGGCGGTGCCAATCACTTCAAAGCCGTAACGGGCCGCGAAGTAGCCGAAGGTATCGTGGTTGGTGACGAGCTTGCGCTGCGCGGCAGGAATGCGTGCAACTTCCGCAGCAATGAAACGATCCAACTCTTGCAACTCGGCGATATAGGTGGCCGCGTTGCGCTCGTAGGCTTCCGCATTGCGCTCATCGGCGGCAATCAGCGCATCGCGGATGGCTTCAACCATCGTAATCGCGTTGTTGGGATCTTGCCAGACGTGCGGATCAAACTCGCCGTGGGCATGGGCATCGTCGTCATCGGCATGGGCATCGTCATCGGCGTGGGCATCGTCATCGGCGTGAGTCGCGTCATCGGCGTGGGCCGCGTCATCGGCGTGGGCATCGTCGTCGGCGTGGGCCGCGTCATCGGCGTGAGTCGCGTCATCGGCGTAACCATGGTCGTGGGCCGCTTCTTCCCAGACCAACGCGACATTCTCACCAGCGTCGGGGCCGAATTGCACGCTATAGGTGCCAGGTTCCAGATCGAAGGTGTAGACGATGGCAACTGCTTCGCAGCCTTCAGTGATCAATTCAACCGCTTCTGCCTCAAGCGCAACCGCGTCCAACGTAAGCGTCAGGCTGACGGCGCTACCCAGGAAGAATTTCACATCGCCATCCTCATCACGCGTGAAGGAGAGAAGGCCCTCCCCGTCGCTCAGGGCCACCAGATAGAGCGTGTGATCATCGGGAATCGTCGCTGCTCCGTCCAGCGTCGTGCCCGCCGTCACATCGGTCGGCTCATCGCCAAAATGCTTGCAGGCATGCGCAAGCGCAGCGGAATGGTCGTCGTCGTGAGCGTGCTCATCGTCGTGACCGCCAAAGGGCAACGGTGTAACCCGCCCGCTCACCGCCACACGGGTGGCTTGCGTTCCCGAAGCCTCAAAGAGCGCATCGAGCCAGAGTTCAAACTCTAGGCCATTCTCAAAGAGCAGATCCGCACCAGCGAGCGCCGCGCTATCGCGGGGGGTTGGCTGGTAGACATGGGGATCGCCATCGGGGCCAACCAACGTCGTAAGATCGATCCGGTCACCCGCAACATTGGCGACCATGTCGCCAAGAATGCTATTGGTGGCAATCACCTTAAGCGGCGCAGCCTCAGGCAGGGGCGTCGCACTCGATTCGGCAGTCGCTGCGGCAGTCGCTGCGACAGTCGGCGCATCTGCGGGGATCTCAGTCGCGGGGGCAGCGGGGATGGTCGTTGGCGCAGCACTCGGCGTCGCGCCACAAGCGGCCAGCAGCAACGCCAGCAGCAGCACAAGGGTCAAGATCGAAAAACGCGAACGGGACATGGGGGGAATCCTTTCTGTTAATGCCAGTTATGAGTGACGAGTGATGAGTGACGAGTGACGAGTGACGAGTGACAAGCAGGACATACCGCATACCAATGCGCTTTGGCATGATTCGCTATGCGGACTGTTCAACGGTGTAATTGGTATAAGACATTTCAGGCAACAAGAAACGCACTAGCGCAAAAGTCCATGCGTAATCCTTATTCATCCTCCTCAAAATCCACTAATTCCCATTCCGCAAAAGGATCTTCAAACGCCTGCCATCCCTCTGGCCCCAGTGTCATTTCTTCGTCGTTGAGTAGACAAGCGTTGAAACGGGTGCGCAACGCCTCTTCGTCCATGTCTTGGCCGATCAACACCAACTCTTGGCGACGGTCGCCCCACTCGCTGTGCCACACCTTGACCAACAACGCCTCTTCGTCGGGATCTTCCGGGATGGCATCTTCGGGCAGGGCGGCCCACCAAACCCCACCCGGCTCGGCGCGGCAGGCCCCGCCAGCCTGCGACCAGATGCCGCAGATCGCCATGCGGGTGGCTAACCAGAAGAGCCCCTTGGAGCGCAGCACGCCCGGCCAGACCGTGTTGATCATCTCCCAGAAGCGCTGCGGATGGAAGGGACGGCGCGCCCGGTAGACAAAACTGGCGATGCCATACTCTTCATCTTCGGGGGTATGTTCGCCGCGCAACTCCTTGAGCCAACCGGGGGCTTGGGCGGCGCGCTCAAAATCGAAGCGCCCCGTATTGAGAATACGTTGCAGGGGCACCTTGCCAAAAGCGGAGTGCAAGATCTGCGCTTCAGGATTGAGTTGGTGCAACAGCGCCTCAAGCCGCTCAAGCTCTTCCGCAGCCACCAGATCGGTCTTGTTGAGAATGATCACATCGGCAAACTCAACCTGATCAATCAGCAGATCGACCACCGAGCGTTCATCCTCCTCGCCAGCGGCCATGTTGCGGTCGCGCAACTCATCGAGCGAGCGAAAATCCTGCGGGAAATTAAAGGCATCAACCAGCGTCACCATGGTATCAAGGCGGGCGAGATCGCCCAAGCAGACGCCATCAGGCCCAGGGAAGGTAAAGGTCTCGGCGACGGGCAGCGGCTCGGCGATGCCGGTTGACTCAATCAGCAGGTAGTCGAAGCGCCCCTCGCGGGCCAGACGCCCCACCTCCATCAAGAGATCCTCGCGCAGCGTGCAGCAGATGCAGCCATTGCTCATCTCCACCAAGCGCTCTTCCGTGCGTCGTAGCGCTGCGCCACCACTACGCACCAACTGCGCATCAATATTCACCTCGCTCATATCATTCACGATCACCGCCACACGCAACCCCTCACGGTTGGCCAACACATGGTTGAGCAGCGTGGTCTTACCGGAGCCCAAAAAGCCGGAGAGTACCGTCACTGGCAGCAACGGAGTGGTTTTTGTCATTTTTGATACTAACTATCATTTAGAGAATACAAAAAGCTCATTAATGATAGTTGGTATCATCGAGATTGTCAAGGTTGCCAGTGTGGCCCTTGTGTTACGCGAACGTCGTTGGGGCTGCGCCCCAAACCCTCATGTTTGTTGCTTTTTCGCGGCTCCGCCGCGAAAAAGCAACAAAAAAGTTCTTCGGGGGAGGCGAAGCCTCCCCCGAACCCCCACCGGAGGTACCTTTGGCGTAGCCCTCCCTGTTACGCTTCTTTATCCGCATCTTCCTCCGACAACTCCATCGCCAGTTGATGGTGGCCCAATTCGGGGCTATGGCGTCGCGGATGGACGGCGGTAGTGGAGGGATCGGGGGGAGGAATGGCATCGGGAGGTGGCGTCAGATCGAGTCGCCAAATTTCTTGGGTAGGCACAAGGCCACAGCGGGCATAGAATTGTTTGGCCTGTTCATTTCCTGCGGTGACATAGAGCTGGATGCGGTCAAAACCCTTCGTGGTAGCCCAAGCTTGTGCGGCGGCAACCAACTGGTAACCCAGGGGCGTTCCGCGCTGCTCAGGGGCAACATAGAGCGCAACCAACTCGGCCCAGCGGCGTTCGGCAAAGATGGGAGAATCGCTATGAGACTCCATCAGCAACAGGCCCACCGGCTCATCCGCAGACCACGCCAGTAACCAGAGTGCCCCTGCGGCGGCGTGGGTACGCACAAAATGTTCATGCAACAATTGCTCCCACCCTTCCGCCAAGCGGAAACGGCGATCCAACCCAGCATTGAATTGATGCAGGGCTGCAAAGAGGTGCGCCACCGCCCCGAAGTCCTCATCGCGGGCGGGGCGGAGCTGGCATGGGGTTTGGGGATCGTGCATGGTTTGGCGGGAGACGGAACGCGGGACGGCGAGACGCGGGAGGCGCGAGGCGCGAGGTGGGAGGCGAGGAGGCGCGAGGCGGGAGGCGAGGAAGGTTTTCTGGTAAGCAACGGGTGCCGAACGACCTGCTAGGTGCGCGCCGCGCAGCCGCCAGTGGCACGGCAAGAATCCCCACGGCGCGCACCTAGCAGGTCTGCAAGCGAATCTTTAGAGGCTCTCTCGGATTTCCCGGACTAAAACGTTTGTACGCCAGGCGGCATGGCTTCCTGATGCGCTAAAGCGGAGGCGCTCCGCACGAACTTGGCTGAAAACCGGATAAAAGCCCGGGAGATCCGAGAGAGCCTCTTTAGACCTAGCAGGTGCGGCGCGGTAGACTGCTTGGGGAGCGAGTCGGTGCTGCACGCGCCCCACCTGCCAGGTCGTTGGGGGGGGACTCCGTTTGACGGCAGTATCGTTTGGGTGTGACTGGAATCTGTAGGGCGGTGCCCTACAACCCCGCCGGACAGGGGGAACTGCGGGGGAACTAGGTTCCCCCGCACCCCCTAGCTACACATTTTGGTCACACCCGTATCGTTTCAAGTTCTTCTGTTCCTCTGTTCCTCTGCTCTCCTCGACTCACCCCCGCATCCACGTCTGCTGCGCGGCCACTTCGGCGGCTTGGGGCAGGTCGGTGAGGCAGGCATCAAGGGCGGCTTGGAGGGCGGCCTCGTCGAGATCGCCGGGAGTACTGAGAAAGACCAGTTGGGTGGCAGGGGGTGTTGTAGCCCACGCCTCTTCCAGGGTGACATTAACACGCACGCCCACAGCTTGCAACACCACGCGGCGTTGGGGCGCTTCGGCGAGGTAGATCAGCCCTTTGGCACGAAAGATCGCCAAAGGCAGGTTGAGAATGACTTGACGCAGCGCGGGCAGGGTAAAGGGGCGCGTGCTGGTGTAGCTCCATGCACTAAAAGCGACACTATGATCGTGGTGGTGGTCATGATCGCATGCCTCGCCGGGGGCGTGGTGGTGCGCCGCATGGGTGTTTGGCGTTGGCGCATTCAGCGGCTGCAGGGCTACCCGGTATTGCCCTACGCCCAGCAGCAGGTTGAAGGGCACCTCACCGTGGACAGCGGGCAAAATACGGGCGCGCGGCACAATCCGCCGCACCCAGTCTTCTATCTTAGCACGCTGCTCGGCATCCACCAAGTCTACTTTACTCAACACCACAATATCAGCGGCGCTGATCTGATCTACAATCAGATCTTCATACTGCTCCTGCTGACGCACAAACTCGGCATCCACCACCGTGATCACCCCATCAAGCTGGATGTAGGGGCGCAACTCGGGCAATTCAAAGGTCTCAGCAACTGCCCAGGGATCACTGACACCGCTGGCCTCAATGATCAGATACTGGGGAGGTTCGGGGCGCGCCAACAATTCGAGGGCAGTATTGAGCAGATCGCCGCGAATGGTGCAGCAGATGCAACCATTGGCCAACGAAATCGCCTCACCCTCAACCCCAACCACCAGTTGGGTATCAATATTGATACTGCCAAAATCATTCACCAGCACCGCCACCTTCAGGCCATGATCGGCGTGCAGAATCCGATTGAGCAGCGTCGTCTTCCCTGCACCAAGAAAGCCAGTCAAAATCGTGACTGGCACGGACTGCGCGAGCGTAGTCGGCGGCATAGGATCTCCTTCGCGAGGAACAGAGGAACAGAGGAACAGAATCCTTATGTGACCGAGTATTCAATGGTGACGGGGCCAAAGCCCCTCCTACGATCTGCAAAGCTGCGCGGCCCTGGGCTTCGACAAGCTCAGCCAACGGAACGGGCCTTCAGCCAGCGGAACGGGCCATCAGCGGCGACGGGGGCGGCAACAAGAACAATCGGGGCCGTGGAGGGCGCGCGCCACCTGCTGCGGCGCAGCATAGATCGGCTCTGGCGGCGCGGTGGAACGCACACTGAAACGACTAGGCTCGCGCACACAAAGCCCGTGGCAGACTGGGCAGTCCAACGGTTCATTGGCGCGCCACGCGGGACGCAACTCTTCCAGTTCGATCTCGCACTCGGGGCAACTAAAGAGATAGATGGGCATGTGTCAATACGTTTCAAATAAGACCTCACAGGTCTGCTCTTCTGCACTGGAACGCCA
>RSAS01000745.1 GCA_003934145.1 Candidatus Viridilinea halotolerans
CGGGGGCCAAGCCCCCAACCCCACCCGAAGGTGTTTTTTCGGGGGCCAAGCCCCCAACCCCACCCGAAGGTGTTTTTTCGGGGGCCAAGCCCTCGCCCCACCCGCCACGGCAGGGGGGATCTTGGGGGCGGCATAGCAGCCGCCCCTTCCCCATCTATGGAAACCAACATTCACACCCAAAGCCCAAGCCAAGCAGCGTCGCTGGCCTTTGGCACCACCATGGTGCCGTATCCGCCCTTGCCGTTGCGTGCCTTTATGCTTGCCCTGCTGCTGCTCGGTGGCGTAATGCTGCTTGAACTGCTGGGCGCTCATCTGCAGCCCATCAGCGCCGGGCTTTACTTCAATTTGCGCATTTTGCTCAGCTTGAGTGCCGTCGTGCTGACGCTGCTGATCTTTGGGGTGGGTTGGATTAGTACTGGCCCGCCGCAGACACGCTTGAATGTGTTGGTGGCCGGGGCTTTTCTGGTCGTTGGCCTCTTTGAGTTGCTGCACGTCATGCCTTTGGGTGCCGCCAATCCGCTGAATTCGCTTGAACAACGCGCCCTTGCCAACCTCTTTTTGCTTGCTGCCCGCCTCATGGGGGCGCTCGCGCTGCTCTTGATCGTCTTCTATCCGGTGCATGGTCTCAGCCAGCCCAGCATGCGCCGCAGTGTGCTGGCGGTGAGTATGGCCACTGTGCTGGCCACCGCCTGGTTTGGCGCACACTACGCCCCCCAACTCGCCCCGCTGCTCAATCGCTGCCAGAGTACCCATCTCTTCCGCGTGGCGCTCGAACTGGTGATCAATGGCATACTCGCCTACGCGGCGATTGCGCTCATTGCAGGCCGCCAGATGCGCATGCGCCTTTCGCAGAGCCACGTTCTGGCTGCGCTGATCATTCTGACGGTCAGTGGGCTGAGTTGCCTTTTGGCTACCCGCCAGCATGACCTGCTCATGTTGTTGGGCGATGGCTACCGGACTCTCGCCTACGGCTTTGTCTGTAGCGCCCTCTTGCGTAGCGCCTTCACCCGACCCTATGAGGAACTGGCGCAGGCACGCGATCGCCTCCAGCACGAACAGACGCGCTTGCAGGCCACCGAGCAGCATCTGCGCGAACGCGAAACGCAACTTGAGGCGCTGGTGGTAACCCTGCATACCCAACAGTTTGAATTGCGCCTCGCCAACGCCCAACTGCAAGCCCTCGCCACCAGCGACGGGCTCACCGGCTTGACCAACCATCGCGCCCTGCAACAAGAACTCGTCAGCGCCACCCATCGCGCTCAACGCTCCGGTGAGCCGCTGGCGCTGATTATGCTCGATATTGACCACTTCAAACGCTTCAACGATACCTTTGGCCATCCGGCGGGCGACCATGTGCTGCGCGTGGTGGCTGGTGTCCTGCGCGCGAGCGTGCGCTCTTCCGATCTCGTGGCCCGCTACGGCGGCGAAGAATTTGCCATTCTGCTGCCCAACACCACCAGCAGCGGCGCCGCCGAGATCGCCGAACGCTGCCGCCAAGCGCTCAGCGACCTGATCTGGAACGAGTGGCCGATCACCGCCAGCTTCGGCGTCGCCGTCTGGCAACCGTGCCGCGAAGCCAAACAGGATCTCATCGCCCAAGCCGACGCGGCCCTCTACCACGCCAAACACCAAGGACGAAATCGGGTAGAATTGGCGTAGCTTTGAGGACGCGTGAGGCGTGAGGCGTGAGGCGTGAAGAGAGAGACGGGGGCGTGGGGGAACATGGTTCCCCCACACACCCCATTGGGATGCGGGGGCGTGGGGGAACATGGTTCCCCCACGCCCCCTATTGAGTAAAAAATCCATGATCGATGCGAGTTTTCTGACCGACCAGGGCTACCTGACCCTGACGATCGCCCTGTTGGTCATTAGTGGCGCGGCACTGCTTGGTGGCATTAGTGGCTTCGGCTTTGCCCTAATTAGCACGCCCTTTATGCTGCTGTTGGGCTTTCCGTTGGCCTTTATTGTGCCGATTAACCTGACGCTCGCTCTCTTGATGCGCGTCAATGTCGCCTATCGCCTGCGTGAGCATATTCGCTACCAGCGCGTCGTCGTGATGGCCGGTGCGAGTATTCCCGGTATTCTGTTGGGGCTCTTCATCCTCAATCTTGTGGCCACGACGACCATTAAGCTCGTGGCCGGGTTGGTGGTGATTGGGGCCACCATCCTGATCTGGTACAATTCGCGTAGACGGCCTATGAAGGCGTGGCCCGGCGCTGTCGCTTTGGCTGGCTGCCTGGGCGGACTCCTCGGCGCAACTACGTCGCTCAACGGCGTACCGCCCGTGTTGCTGCTCGCCAGCGAACAGACGGCACCGCGCCGCTTTCAGGCCGAATTGGCGCTCTTCTTCGTGCTAACCAACATCGCCACCCTCACCCTGCTCGCCTGGCGCGGACGCCTGCCCGATCCCAGCGCCCTGCCCCTCGTCAGCCTCTGGTTGGTGGTGTCACTCGTCGCCAACCACATCGGCACCAACTTGGGCGCCCGTCTGCCGACGAGTACCTTCCGTAATCTGGCCCTGGCGCTCGCATTGGTGGCCGGGGTGATGAGTGTGGTGACGTTTCAGAAGTAATGACAATTCTCTCGCTCGAAACCATTAGCAAACAGTACGGCCCGCGCGCCCTCTTTCAGGATTTCACGCTCGGCATGGTGAAGGGCGAACGCCTGGGCATCATTGGCGCCAATGGCTGCGGCAAGACGACGCTGCTGCGGATTATCGCTGGGCTGGAGGCGCCCGACACCGGGCGTGTCACATGGGCGCAGGGCTTGCGCGTGGCCTACCTGCCCCAAGAGCCCGTATTGCCCGCAGAGGGCAGCGTGCTCGCTGCGGTCTTTGCCGGTGATGCGCCGACCATGCGCCTGCTGCGTGCCTACGAGTCCCTGAGCGGCGCGTTGGCGCTTGCGCCGGATGATCAGGATGTGTTGGCGCAATTGAATGCGCTAACGCCTCAGATGGATGCGCTGGGTGCATGGGATGCCGAGACGGCGGCACACAGTATCATCACGGAGTTGGGGCTGGCGGCGCAGATGCACGCCCCCGTGGCGACGCTTTCGGGCGGTCAGCGTAAGCGCGTGGCAATGGCGCGCATGCTGATCGAGCGCCCCGATCTGCTCATTCTCGACGAACCGACCAACCATATCGATACCACGACGATTGCCTGGCTCGAAGAGTATCTGGCGCGTACCACCACGGCGCTGATTCTGGTGACCCACGACCGTTACTTTCTGGAGCGTCTGGTGGGGCGTATGCTGGAGGTGGATCGCGGTCAGGTGACGAGCTACCAGGGCAACTATGGACGTTTCTTGGAGCAAAAAGCCGAACGCTTGCAGCACGAAGCCGCCAGCGAAGCGGCGCGCCAGAACCTGTTGCGCCGCGAGTTGGCATGGCTGCGTCGCGGGGCGCGGGGCCGTACCACCAAGCAAAAGGCCCACGTCGAGCGTGTTCACGACCTCATGGCGCAGCGTCCCACTGCCGCCCAAGGCACGGTGAGCATTGACCTCGCCCAAGGGCGGCGTTTGGGCAAACGGGTCTTGCAGCTCAAGGCGCTCAGTAAGCACTACGACGGGCAAACGCTGATCAACCAGTTCGATCTCGAAGTCCATCCGGGTGATCGCGTCGGCATCATTGGGCCCAATGGCAGCGGCAAAACAACGCTGCTTAACATAATAACTGGTCGCGTTGTGCCTGATGCGGGCGAGGTGATCGTAGGCACGACGGTACACATGGCCTACTACGATCAAGAGGCCATGGGTTTGAACGAGACGCAGCGCGTGGTGGATTATATTCGTGACGCGGCTGAGCAGATACGCGGGCGCGAAGGGGCGCTGGTGGCAGCGACGAGCATGCTGGAACGGTTTCTCTTCACGAGTGAGCAGCAGTGGGCGCTGATCAGCACCCTTTCGGGCGGCGAACGGCGGCGGCTCTACCTGTTGCGCCAACTGATCGAAGCGCCCAATCTGCTCATTCTTGATGAGCCAACCAACGATCTCGATCTGCAAACCTTGGGCGTACTTGAAGATTATCTGGATGAATTTAACGGCGCGGTGATCACCGTGAGCCACGACCGCTACTTCCTGGATCGCGTCGTGCAGCGCACGCTCGCCTTTGCGGGTGAAGGGCGCATTGTCGAATACCCCGGCGGCTACAGCAGCTACGCCGAACGTCAAGCGGCAGCGGCCAAAGCGGCGCCGCGCCCGCCCACTCGCGAACGCAAAACGACTCCGTCGTCGCCGCAACCAAGCGGCGCGCCGAACCGCAGCCTCGGCTACAAAGAGCGACGCGAACTACAGGAGCTTGAGGCGCAGATTCCCCAACTGGAAGCGCAACGCGACCAACTCGCCGCCGCCCTGAGCGCCAGCGGCAGCGACTACCAGCAAGTCAGCCGCCTAAGCGCCGAACTCGCCCAATACGAAGAGCGCATCGAAACCGCCTTCTTGCGCTGGGCTGAATTGTCGGAACGGGTGTGATACCAGTGACGAGTGGCGAGTGGCGAGTGGCGAGTGGCGAGTGGCGAGTGACAAGTGGCGAGTGATGAGCCGGGCATAGCGCGTACCAATGTATACTATTCTGGTATGTTACCGCAGAGGGCGCGGAGGTGCGAAGAGGGCTTTTTTGGCCGTTGCTGCTTGGCTGGCTCGCAGAACATCCTCTGCGCATCTCTGCGGTTAAAAAATTCATGTCACCAAACAGCAGCGTGACTTTTGCGCTATTGCCAAACCCCACGCTTCCCGCCTCGCGCCCCACGCCTCGCGCCCCACGCCTCGCGCCTCGCGCCTCACGCCTCGCGCCTCGCGCCTCGCGCCTCGCGCCTCGCGCCTCACGCCTCGCGCCTCGCGCCTCGCGCCTCACGCCTCGCGCCTCACTCGTATTAAAGGAGTCCCCATGTCCGACCCAACCATCCAGCGTTTGCGCACCGAGCTTGCGCAACTTGACCAAGCCCTCGCGGCGTTAGCCGGCATGCCTGAAGTCCAAGCACCCTTGCAGCAGCAACGCGCCGCCAAGGCGGCGGAGTTGGCACGTTTGGAACAAGAAGCGCCAGGCGGCGTGAGCTACGGCGATCGCATCAGCGGCCCGGTCATCGGCAGCATTCAGAGCGGGCATGATACACACGTCGCCGGTCGTGACCAGACAATCATCCAGCGCAGCGGCGATCCTGTTGCGCCCACGCCCCCCGCGCCGCCGGCAGCACCCGCCGCGCTGCGCGCCACCATCACCGACCCCACGCTCAGTGTCGATGGCCGCCACTTCAGCTTTGGCCATGCGCTAGTGATTGGCGTGGGCCAGTACCGCGACTCCGGCATCGCCGATGTTGCCACCGCCGCCAACGATGCGCGTGCCTTGGGTCATCTCCTGCGCGATCCGCAATTGGCGGCCTACCCCGACGCGCAGGTGCGCGTGCTGGTGGATGCCAAAGCGACACGCACCAACATCCTCGACGCGCTGGGTGAATTGGCGCAGCGTGCGGTTGGTGGCACGGCGCTGATCTTCTTTGCGGGCCACGGTGAGCAAGTGGATGGGAGCTACACCCTGCTTCCCTTTGATGCCGAGGCGAGTCGTCTCGCCGCGACGGGCATTGACGCGGCGCTCTTCCAGCAACTCGTGGCCAAGGTGCGCAGCCAAGCCAAACGGCTATTGGTGCTGCTCAACTGCTGCCACGCGGGCGGCGTGGGCGGGGTGGTACTGGAAGCCACAGGACGACTCAGCGGCAGCGCCCCACCCGCCGACTTCTACAGCCCATTGGCGGAAGGCAGCGGCCAAGTGGTCATCTCCTCGGCGCGTCCGGCGCAAAAAGCGGGCGCACAATCTACCACCAACCCGCAGCACACCACCTTCGGCGCCCACCTGCTCGCCGCGCTGCGCGGGAACGTGCCCGGGGACGGGCCAGCCGTCGGCGTCTTCGAGCTCTTCGCGGCGCTACGCGCCAACGTGCCCGCCGATGCGCGCCAGATCACCTACCAAGGCGCACCACTGCGGCAAGAACCGCTCTTCTACGCCAGCCAACTCGACGACAACCTCGCCGTCGCCCTGCGCCCAAGCTGGCAAGGCGGCACCCTCAGCAGCGACGTGCAGCACCAAGCCCGTCGCCTCGTCGAACTGGAACTCCAGATCGAACTCACAGGCACCGACCCCGTGCTCAGCGCCGAGCGCGATGCGCTGCTGCGGGCGTTGGGGGTGGCGTAGCGAGGTTCATTCGTCTGTGAAGTGTTCTGGTA
>RSAS01000811.1:0-23013 GCA_003934145.1 Candidatus Viridilinea halotolerans
GGTCCCAATGGGTATGGCTCAACAGCAGGGTGCTTTGGCGGATATTGCGCTTCATTTCAAGTAGCGTTCGAACCGCGTAGCAAGCGCTTCACCAGTGACGGCTGCACCGCTAAGCGCAGGTTCCGCCACCTGTAGTGCCGAGCATACCTCGCTGAACAAGCCCCGAACGTCTTCTTCGGTTGCTTCAGCGTACAAAGCCCAGAAAGGGGAGAGATTGTCAACGGGTATGTAGACCGTGTCCACTGTGCGAATGAGTGTTGGGGGGATGTTCAACGGCGCAAGACGCCGCAAGATGGCTTCCTCCACGAGGCTAATATACTCCGATGGCCCATTGCATGCCGCACCGAGCCATCGTTGGCCAACCGCCGTCCAGGTAGCAAACCAGAGCGATCGTATCGGGTGGAGTGGACTCAGCAGGGCTGCCTGGCGCACTTGATGGCGGTTACGAGCGTGCGCGATTCGGATTCCCAGGGTGTCAATCAGCAAGGCATGAAGTATTTCCTGGAGTGCTTGTGTGCGCTCTTTCCCAACCCCCGCTTCCAAGCGGGCATACAGATCCCGGAGCAGATCGCGATATGCCTCGGCATAGCGCATACAGCGCTCCTGAAGGCTATCGTAGTCGGCGGCTTGCGAGACGAGTTCATCCTCTCCAGATCGTACTGCTGCAAAGTACTCAGACCTAGCCGCAAGAAAGTGTCGGCTACTCGCCAGATCTGGCAGCGTTACTGGCGCTCGCTCCCGTGTGCTCAACCGACCATTCTCAATGCACAGTTCCAACTGTAGCAGTTCGGTCGGTCGGGTAAGGTACTGGGCCTCGAGTTGTTGGAGTGAGTGAACGACTGGAATGTTGAAGCTGCCCTCTCCACGAAATGTCACCCGCAACATATCGCGGACACGGGAACGTGACTTCTGCTGCTCATCCCACACAAGAGCATCTGGTCGAATCGCTGACGGATCGCGTCCTTCTCTGGCTACTTTGAATTGAACACGCAAGCGAGCATGTTGGACACTGTCGGCCCGCGGAATCGCACGCTGTGGTCGTTCTTCTTCCTCAAAATCCGTGTTGCTAGGAATAACAAAGAAGGGTTCGCTTTCATTCGATGGCGTTGTCACAAACCCGTCGTCATCGGTTTGTGAACGACCGGGCTCGGTTGGCACTGGATCGCCCTGTGTAGTCCAAGGCAGTACGCGGAGAAAGCACCAACCACCTTCTTCGGGAAAAGCAACACGATTGAGCTTATCAAGTGTTACCGTGCACGTTGTCCTTTTTGCCTTCCATGCTTTTACTCGTTTTGATAGACCGAGCGGAGTGCTACTATTTCCAGTGCCCGCTTCGCGGGTCATCAGTTGCACTGTGAAATAGTCGAGCCCGGCGACCTGCGATGGATGGGGGTCAACCTGAAAGGTCAGCGTGAGCTTGCGCCGTGTCTGTGGGGTTAGCACCTGTTGACCCACCAGACCTTGAAGTTGTGTGTCCGTCTCCTCTCGGACGACCGGGAGATCAGTCTTGACGGCGCAGATACTGATCCTGTCCGGGTTCCCCTCGTCAGCAAATCGCCATTTATCGAAAGTCAACTCCCAGTTCTTCCGGTCGAGGATGATCTGTCTGGTCCAGCGGCGAGGATCAGCCGTTCCCATATCAAGGAGCATCTGCATCAAGCGACGCTGTAAGGTTCGATCTACTAGGTTCAGATCAAGAACACGCCCGCGGACTGACAAGTCCGAGGTGGTTAGGGCCGTCACGGTCTTTAGGTTCTGCTGAATCCGCCCTAGCGCCCGTGCTTGGTCACTGAAAAGGCGCAGATCTGGAACAAGACCAAGCTCGAAGAGTGCAGCCCCAAGTGTTTCGTGATCGACACTGTTTACAATTGCGGTCAAGAGAAAGCGTACACGCGCCTCAATATGCCCAGCAAACCAGGTGCCCAGTTGATCAAACAGAATCCTTACCGTCGCCTGGAGTGGTGTTGGAATGCGGTTCTGGAGGCGCTGGAGTAGTTCATCGTATGCGCCGGTAACAGGAATTTCCTCGAAGGTGGCAACGCCGAAAGAGTCTTCCGCGCTCGTGCGCAGATTGGAGGGCAGAAACACTAAAAGGGCATGGCGCAGGTTGCTTGCTTCATCGGGATTGCGCAGCTCAACCAATTTGGTGGAAGTTACATAGCGATCATCCGACCGGGCAAGATCTGTACGATCCGTAAGTACATGTACGAGCGCACCTGGCACATCGCGGCGTAGTGCGTCGGTTAGAGCAAGCATCAAGTTGAGGTCAAGGTCGGCCACACGCATACAGTGACCAGGTGCACGCCCACGCAATAGCCCGGCCAGTCGCGGCAGAAGCACAGCTTCCAGCTCAGCAGTCAGCCGTTGCTCATCGAGTTCGACGAAGGGATTGGTCATGAGCGATCTCCTCGACCGGAAGGCGATGCTGTACCGTCGATCTGATACCGCGACTTGATGGCCTGGGTAATGTATGCATCAGACAAATCTTCAAAGAAGCCGATCTCGCGCAGTCGGGTCTTAAACGCCTCGACATTTTTCCGCAGTGCTTGACGATCAAGAATGCTGGGTACGGTGAAGCCATCGGTATCGGGTAATTGGTCAATATACAAGCCATAGCGCAGCCGCAGGAACGCGAGCAACTCTTCGACCCTCAGTTCACGAGTTGTAAATGATGTACCCTGCTGTGTAAGCACTGCCAGTTGCAAGAGTACCTCCAGTAACCGACTTCCCATACTGAAGGCTCGTACACTGCCACGCGGCTGTCGTAGCATGCCTGCGTCGCTATTTTTCAACAGAAGCGAGTCAAGACACTGGGTTATGTAGTCGCGATGAAAGGCACCACGCCGTTTGACCAGAATCTCGATGAAGGTCTCGAAGTCACTCAGACCAAGCGCTGTTATGCGTTCAATCTCCGGATCGCGGTCGCTGGTTGAGTCACTATCCTCAATCAGCCCGACAAGTCGGGCCTTAAAATAGGCCTCGCGCTCAGCGCTGTAGGGTGTCTGGAGCATCTGAAGGAGATCGCGCACAGAAAAGAAACCTGTAGCCGGAACAGGAGTTCTACTCATGCGCACAAGATACTCGGCCATCTCATCTAGTTTCTTAATCACAAAGTGGGATTGGATATACTCCGGTATACGACGGTAATGTAGGTCAGCACTTCGACGCGCTAACGTCGTCATATGCGTATTGCCTGCAGCCCCCATATCTACCACGAGAGCAATCTGGTATTTGCAGTCGCCACAAGGCCGTGTATCGCTGTTACCCAATGGGCAGCCGTGTTGTCCACAACTGGCATCCGCTCCGCGAGTACGTACCCACTCGGGCAGGAGTTTCAAAAGTCGCAGGTGGTACAGTGCCAGATGAAAGGCAAAGAGGATCTTGAGATACTCCACCAGTACCGTACGGGGCACGTAATTCTGGTATGCCAGTAGGCGCAGGACATCATCTGCGAGGAGATCAGCCGCACCAAGGCAGAGTGGAGGGTAGCGCTCCGGCGTCTTTGAGTCCTTCGTGTCCCCGCTCACTTGCTGATCAAGCCGTAAGAGGGCTTGCGTTTCGACATCAAGCTGATCGCGGGGATCGTAGGCATCGGTCACCTTGTTTACACCCGGAAAAAAGAAGTTTCTCAGCGCCTCGCGTGCCCCTTGCCCCAGGCCCCGGCGCGCATGAAAGAGCATCCAATAGAGTTGATCCGATGCATTATAGTCGCGTGAGTGATTTGCGTTGCGAAACTTGTAGGTGTTCCCATGAAGTGGACGTGGAGCGGCAATAGCCTGCTTGGGTTTACCACGATTAACTACGTCCATAAGGTCGGTCTCGATCCAGCTTGCGATAATCCCCTCGGCTGCTGGTTCGGCGAACAGTCCTTCAAACCAGACATCGTTTAGCCGCTCGCGCGTCATTCTTGGCTCGAGGAGGAGCTCTTTAACTAATTGGATCTGCGTCTCGCTCAACGCGGGCAACCATGCTGCCTCGATCACTTCTCGTGCCTGAAAATTGCTGGCCCAGGTAGGGTTGTCGAGTACGGTACGAGCAGCTTCGACGATCACGCGATCGCGCTTCTGGAACGTAACGATAAAGTCTTTAAGCTCAAGATCGCCACGCCGTGCTGCACGTCGGCTATCCCATCCGTCATACTTCAAGCGGGGGAAGAGTCGGGTCAGCACACGATCCATGTTGATGACTTTATGGTCAATGTATGTGATTTTCGGCAGTCGAAACTCTTGGTCGCGTCGTCGATTCGCCATTAGTCGCCCCCCTTCTCAACGCGCCCCAGCCGAAGTACGCCGTCTTCGGTCCGCCGCAAATGGAAGAATTCGTGGCCATTCTCCGTGAGCATGACGTCCTGATAGGGAGCGGAGGCCAGCACGTTCTTGAAGACAGCCAGCGTGCGATAGAAACCTCCTATCTCTTCGATGCTTGGTCGGTAGCCGTCGTTGAGCCGCATCAACATATCGTAGACATCGAGGTTCAGTAACAGTTCGGCACGCCTGCCCCGTGGCAACTGGTAGGCGAAGATCAATCCCTGGGGCTGGTATTCGATGAAACGTGCAGCCGGACCAATTGTACGCCTGGTCAGTTCAAAAACCTGCTCATCAAAGAGACGGTAGCTGCGTACGGTCGCCCGCTCAACCTGACGCACCCGTAAGGCCAAGCGCGGGCCAAGGCGTTCGGGGTCGCTCAGTCCTTCGCCGCGGTTGATCGCATGGAGTAGGCGTGTGATCTCACTCCTCAGATCAGCGTTTCCGTTCACGAGTTCCAGAAAGCGATCAACACTTCTGTAGGGCAGCATCCCTCCGCGCTGCACATTGTCAGCTTGCTCGTCACGGCGTTTATCACGCTGCTCATCGCGGCGCTCGAAGTAGTAACGTCGGCGTAGCATTGCGACGTAGTGTTGGTGGGCTGTGATCGCCTCACGCTGCACCGTGCGGTCATACTGCTGTGGAAGTGCGCTAAACAAAGCATCAAACAGTTGATCATCGAAGCCGGCGCGCTCCTCAAATGAGAAGCGCGTCATACTGCGCTCACGAGGCCCGAGAAAGGCGAAGCTACGGTCGAGATCGGGGTTGGTCGATTGACCAATATCGATCTCGCGTAGGAGCGAGACAAGTCGATCGGCAGATCCCTCACTACCCCCGCACCAAGCGTTGAAGTAGAAGCCGTCAGCAATCTTCTGGCGGGCTTCGGCACCCTTGTCATACAGGGCGTGTACGTCATCACAGTCACGGGTACCGACAAGCATAAACGCTAGCGCCGATCGCAGATCGCGTAGGGTGATGTGTAAACGACCACGGAGGTGGGTGATCGTGTACAGTTCCTTCAGCCGCTCGATCACCCGTGGGCCGGCCACAGGATCTATAAAGGTACGCGCATTGTGATGGATATAACAGTGTTCGCGTAGATCGCAATTGGCACACGTCTGCCAAAACTGCGGCTCGACCATACGGCGCAGCAGGCGCTGAAAGATTGAACTGTTTGGCCCTTTGGCATCAGCCACAACTGACCGCAGGTTGAGATTGATGACGGCAATGCCATCGCGGGCTATGCTCCCATCTAGTCCCTCGCGTACAATGCGGGCAAGCAATGGAAAACGCTGCTGATGGCTGCTCAGGAAGTCAATGAGTCGCCCCTCATTGATCGCAATCAGGTGCGTGCTGGTGTTCGGCCAGCCTTGTGTGTTATTGCCTGCGAAAGGCCCGAAGAAGTCGCGGAGCACCTCGTCGTTGTCTTTGTCGCCCTCGTCCTGGCTCCCGTCATAGTTGCTGAGGAAGGTGCGGCCATTGAGCACAAATTGGCGGCCATTGGATCCTCGGACGAGTGTTTCCGCGTTCGACGCCTGCGCCTCAAGCTGTTGAATGAAGGCTGTCTTGCCATCGCCGGCGTTGCCCGAGATCAGCACCAACCGAAACTCGCCGCCAAGCACGGCTGGTGTCAGTTCGGTGTCGAGCAAAGTCGGTATGTAGGTGAGCTTCCCGATCTCGTCGAGACCACGGGTGCCGGCGTTGGTCTTGCTGCTCTGGCTGTACAGGGTGAGCAGATGGCTGACGAAGGGGTTGACGTTTGGTCGTGCCTGGCTCTGAAGCACGGGTAGGGCCACTATTGCTTCACTCGTCGAGCCTGTGTCGTGCGATCTGCGGATGGGATGCAGGGCCTCAAGCGCAGCACGAAACTCTTCAGCGTTGGCAAAGCGCTGCCCACGCCGACCGTCGATCGCCTTGAGCAGTAGCTGTACCCAGGAATCACTCAAATCCTCGCAGCCTGCGAAGCTCCGGGGCGCACGAGGCAATGCCCGTAGCGCATCATCTCCGTCGCCAAATGGGTAGTTACGGGTGACACACTGGTAGAAGGTCACACCAAGCGCGTACAGGTCACGGTCGATTTTGGTCGCTGCGGTAAGCTCCGCCATTGGGTCGAAGTCGGGCGGGATGTAGCGGGTGGTGCCGCCCTGTGCCTGGTGCTCTTCATCCGAGATGGCAACATTGAAGTCGATAATGCGGACGCCCCGATCAGTCCAGAGCAGGTTGGCAGGCTTGATGTCCTGGTGGTAGCAGCCGTGGCGATGAATATGCACTAGACCGCGCGCCACCTGGACGGCAATGGCGCGAGCGTCTTCGTGTGAGAGCGCATCAACTTCGATCAAGTCGGCCACCGTGTAACCCTCGGCGAACTCCATCACGATGTAGGGCGTGCCGACATCATCGGATCCTGGGAAGTGGTCGGCCCAAATAACACGCACGATATTTTCGTGCTCCGGCAGCTTCGCCAGGGCACTGTATTCGCGGCGGAGCCGGTCGAGTACCGAGTGGCGATCATGGGTGATCAGCTTGATCGCTCGATCGACTTCGCCAAAGCTGTCGAAGACCTTGTAGACGACACTGAATTTGCCTTCCCCCAGGTACTTCTGCACGACAAAACGATCACCCAGGCGATCACCGGGCTGGAGTTTGCGCAGATCACGCGGGGCGGGTGCTGGCTGCGCTGGTGTGGACGGAGCAATCGCTGCCGGTTGCGCCTGCATCTGGGCTACGATGGACTCAAGCTCCTGGAACGCTGTTTTCGCATTGGGGAAGCGTGCCGCAGCTTCATAGGCACAGAGCTGTTGCAGCCAGGTGTCGAGCGCCGGCGGCAATTCCGGTCGTAGCGTCGAGGGTGGCACGGGAAAGATCGCCTGCCGACTCGCCATGTCCTGCGGACTTGCAAAGGGATGCTTGCCCGTGAAAAGTTCGTAGCCGATCAGCCCGGCGGCAAACAGGTCAGAGGCCGCCGTAGCGCGGCTGGCATCCACCTGGTTGGGCGCGGCATACAGCTCAGGGGCGAGATAGGCGGTATCAAGCTCTGTCGTGATGGTATCGGCAATTGTGCCCGAGCGGTTCTCGCCTACGCGCGCGTAGTCGAAGCCAGCCAAGCGATTCACGCCGTCGGCACCCACAAGAACGGCATCAGGGGTCAGGTTGCGGTGCACCACGCTATGAGCATGCGCATGGGCCAGGGCCGCAAGCATATCGCGCACAATGCCGATCTTCTGCTCAAAGGTGCGTGCCAGATCAGGTTTACTAATCACCTGGCGCAGTGCGTTGCCAGAAGTCTCCTCGGTGACAAGCACGAAGCCATCTTCATCGTCGGTTGGGAAGAAGTTCTGCACGGCGACGATGTTGCGGTGGGGCGGCATGCGCGAGAGGGCCTGAAAGGCGTTGCTAATCCGGTTGTGCTCCAGAGTGTAGGCCGACGACTCACGCTCAAGCAGCGGGTCAATTCGGTAGACCCGCAGCCGCCGCAGTGGTCCACGACGGTCATAGACGTGACGGGCACGATACTCGGTGGAGCGGACATCGCTACCCAAGCGTTGCTCAACCTGGTACTCGCGAAAGCAGAGCGGGCTACTGCGCGGACGAGCCCGTCCGGTAAGCACACTGCGGATCAGGCCAAGCAAGGGGGTGATCGCGGTGTCGAAATTACTCGGCACACCGACCCGGCTCTGAAAGAACGCCACAGCGCGGCTCAGATAGGCAATATCCTGCTCGTCACGCCGATCAGGGGTGTGGTCAACCACCTTGGCATTCGGCGCAGTCATCAGTACCGCCGCCCGCACATAGGCCCGGCGCAGCTCGAGGCGCGCCGGGTGTGCATCGCAGATCATGCTCTTGAAGATTCGCGCATGGTCGCGCAGCTTGGCGAGTGGCGAGGAGAATGGCTGGCGGCCCTCAGGGTACCAGCGCGAGCCGTGGACATCCACCTGCCCCTGGGTGCCCTTGATGTCCACTAGGAAGACGCAGTGAGGAGCCAGGATAGCCAAGTCCACCTCGAAGACCTCGCGCCCGCGTACAAGCTCGAAGTTGTGCAGCAGGGCGTAGTCGGCTGGCAGGTTATCACGCAGAAAGGCGATTGCTCGCCGCTCCGCGTCGTTGGCCGGCTCACCGAGGCGGATCACCTGGGCCATTAGGAGCCCTCCTGAATAGCATGCTCAACAATTTGCCAAGCCTCTTCCTCAAGGTGAAGAGATTTATCAAATGCGTGAGATCCTTGCTGAATTAAATTGTGGATATACTCTTCATCGGTTTTTACAAGCCTTGGGATTGGTAGTTCCCAAAGCAAGCTTGGTTGTGGAGCTTGCTGCTTACTTCCAGTTGATATACATCTCAACATTCGGAATGCGGTTTCGCTTCGTAAGAAAGCAAATAAATATCCAGATAGAATATGGTCTTCGAGAGGCACACAACGAACAAAATCACCAGAAAAAGCGTATTCGGAAGTTCTTTCTGTAGCGTAAACAGATCTACAGTAAAGCTCGGTCTCACCTAGAGTTCCATGCGCAGCTATTAACGTTGTTCCTGTAGGGACGATGAGGCCCAAACCTTCGATGCTTGCTTTCGAGATCCATCTGCCTTCTGGGCGGACTTGAAATGCTTCGCGCTGCCCAACAAGGCGCACTGCAAACTCAGGATCGGCATCTATACGCTTAAAGATAATACCACTCCCAAAAAAATTGGGATCACAAATTTCACCCAAATAGGAAAATCTATCACCCTTGATTATTTTTTGAACATCGACATATCGTGGATCATAATTCAGTGCTCTATGTGTACGTAGTTCATTGGATTTAACATTAAATCCCAATCGGCGCTGATCCTGATACCAGATATGGCGTTGCGAATCTACAATTCCTAAAGTTGAAAATATTTTTGATGTTCCTTCGATGAATAAAGAGGAGGACACAGCCCGCAACCTTGCCGCCTCGCTCACCAGATTGTGGACCTCGCGCTCGATCGCCTCGCCCAGGCGCGGCACCGGCAGATCAGCGATATGCCGTGGCTCGATATGCTGGATCACCGCGCCGTAGGTGCCGGAGACGATCATCGGCACGCCATAGCGACTGCTCAGGTAAGCGTAGAGGTAGCCGGGTGGAATACGTTCCGGGTCGGGGATGACACGTAACACATCTTCTGTGCAAGCCAAACCATCCATGTCCGGGCGGCTATATGCCATACGACCAATAGTTCCAGAACGAGTAATAAGTGTCCAGCCCTCGCGAATTAGCAGTTTCTCATTCTGTGCAACAGCGCTCTTCGCAATCAGGCTAACACGGCTCAAATCAGCCTGAAGTATGTCGGTGCTAGAGAGAAAGGGTATTCCATAGTTGAGGTCATTGACCCAGGTTCTAGGAAAGCGACCTGCATTGATAATACCGTCAAGACCTCCTAACGTCACCTTATGCAGCGGCTCCTTCCTCGCCTGAAGGCGCTCCAGAGCGACACGGGCTTCAAAGGCACCGGAGAGATAGGGGCCGCTATCAAGGCGCAGGCCGTTAAGATCCATCCAGGAGCGCTGAATCACCTTACCGGTAGTCATGTTTGTCATGCCTGCCCCCAGCCTTCAATCGCCTCGACAAGATAGCGGAAACTACTCGAGCGCCGCCTGATCACCTTAATGCGATCCTGAGTAAGATATTCCCTTGCAATGATGATGTTATGGTCGGCCTTGTTGTAGAACTTCAGTCGGCGGTGGCGCCCCTGCTTGTAGTACTTCGTTAGGAAGGCTACCGGGTTCGCGCACTCATCGGGGTGCGGCGCTGAGCAGCGCGGCGCCGGCCCACCTTGGTTAGCCAGGCTCGTCAATACGCCCTCGTCGGCGAGTAGCCACCCATCGGTGGTATAGCAGACACAGACCAGACGCAAGTGGTGGATACCATTGCGAGGATGCGGGACGGGCTTCGCGTTAAAAGGTGGGAAGCCATAGCGGTGCGCGTGGAAGTGCGCTTCTTGGCGCAGATGATCAGGCAGGTGTTCAGAGTTGCACAGCAACTCAAGGAGCTTATGGCGCTGCTCGCGCCGGCTGGGGTGCTGATTCCACTGGGCCGCGACAGCCATTTGGTAGCCCGTCGGCAGGAGATCCCAGAGGATGAGCACCCGCTCAGCGCCCTGCTCAAACAATCGTGCCAACTCGATGTCGCCGCCGTCGAAGATAACGGCCTTACTGACGCCTCGGATCAAAAACTCGTGAGCCGGAAAGACGTACTCAAGCAACAGACGCAGCACTGGCTCGTCAGTCTTCTCACCCTCGCACAGAATCCCGATCCTCATTTGAGCGCTCCTCAAGACTACGATGGAAGTAGCGGTTGGCATAGAGGTCGCCCGGCCCCATACGTTGCTGGATAACGTCTAGATCCGGTAACTGATCGCCGGCAGCGAACTCTACCGTGTGGCCGGGGCGCGAGCAGAACATAATGGACGGTAGCGGTAGCATATTCAGCAGGTACGGGCTATGGCTCGTCACAACAACCTGGGTGCCACGAACTACCGCTGCGGCAAGTTCATCAAGCAAATACTTGATCGTCCACGGATCAAGTCCATTCTCAACTTCCTCGATGCAAAGCAGCGGCGGTGGGTTGTCGGCCAGCAGTGGCGCCAGGATCGCGGTTATGCGCCGGGTGCCCTCAGAGAGAGTCCAGGCAGGGATCTGAAGCGGAGGCGCATCAGGGCCGCGCTGCTCCGACAGGGTGAAGAAGCGGCGATCGGCGGGGCCATTTGGCTGATGCGCCTCTAGGCGATCGGCGCGCTGGAGGATATTGGCTAGTTTCTCTACTAAGATAGCGAGCAACTCTTCATCAAAGGTGCCAAGCAGGTGCGCCAAGCGAGAACCCTCTTCATCGAGAAGGCGCGGCGAAGGTCTTGCGCGTGGTGGAGAGAAACTAGCAATCATGCGAGGGTTTAGGCGCAAGAAAACAGCGCATGTTAGGAACTCATAGAGGAGCAAACCGGCCCGGTTGCTCGAACCACGCAGATTCACAAGGGCCAACTTCTGCGGATCTGAGGCGGTACCCCAAAGGAACTCCCCAAAATCCTCCGGCATAATCCGATACTGGCGTGCGCCCGTAGTTGGCTCAGTGCGAATAAGAAAACTCAACTCACCCCGCTCAGCACCGCTCAACTCTTCAGAGCGGATCTGCGGCACGATCCCGTCACGATCACTGCCGACCTCGACTCGGTAGACAAGATCACCACCGAGGCTCGAGTCCTGTGAGTCAAACACCAGCGTTATGCTGAAGGTGCGACCTGGGTCTTCATCCCACCCATTGATGACATCACGGATGCGCTGAAAGGGCTCTGTTGCCGTCTCGGCATCCTCTGCTGCAGTACGACCTAACCAATCAATGGCCTCGACCAGTGAACTCTTCCCTGAGCCATTACGACCGATAATCGCCATTAAGGGCTGGATCGGGAGTAATCCCGTGTCTTCGATGACTTTGAAATTTTGGATGCGAACCTGCTTCAACACCGCAATCACCTTTCGTCATAGCCCGCGTAGGTGGGCATAGTTGCGGGCCTCGCGCTCAAGAAAGGCGCGGTATTCCCGGGCGATAATGGGTAGGTCATTGTCAACTTCGCGTTCAGGGCGAGTGAAGGTGTGTACAATCTCTTTACCTTTACGTACCATACGCTCAGTCACAGTGTTGACCGTAACAATGTCGGTGCCATCGGGGTTACGCTTGTAGAGGGGATTGCCACGGCGGTCGAAGCCAACCTTCTCGGCTACAGCCATAAAGATCGGATACTCTACCTGCCCGCCACGCGCCTCGGCCATAATCTCTTCATCAGTCTTCCGCTTGAGAAAAAGCAGGCTCGTAAGGATATTGACATTCGCATCGACGATGAAGACCTCGACCGGTAGATCGATGCTCGCCAGCACCCAGGTATTACGCAGGATCCAAGCCCGGATATACTCCGCCGCCGGATTACCAAGGATACCGTTAGGAAGCACGATTCCCATACGGCCACCATCCCTCTTGAGCCATCTGACACAGCGTTCGATGAACAGTACTTCGGGGGCGACACGGCCATGGTAATCGCCGGTACTCCGAAACGTGCCGTCGTCCAAGCGTTCCCAACGCTGTGCAAGTTCATACTGCCGCAGAATGACCGGGTCATCGATCGGAATATCAGAGCCGAACGGCGGATTCGTGATCACAATATCCATCGTTCCCAGGTTACACTCCTGCACCGCACGCCTGACATCGCCCAAGTGACCTTCAGGAAACTCCAGCGAGTTGATGTTGTACAAGTGGCCACGCCCATCACCCGACATCACCATATGCATCTGGCTCGCTTTGATCAGGAACGGATCAAAGTCGGCACCAAAGACATATTTCTGAGCATAGTCACTCAGGCGCTGCGTAACCTCATTGAACTCTTCGGTCGTATCATTGCTTTTTTGCTCGTCGCGGAACTTATGTAGCATATAGGCCAGTGTGGCCGTAAGAAAACCGCCGGTGCCACAGGCCGGATCCAGTACGCGCTCAGTCTCCTTCGGTGCGAGCATCTCAACCGCAAGCTTCGTAACACCTCGGGGGGTGAAATACTGACCACGATCACCGCGTAGGTTAGTGCCGACAATCTCCTGGTACGCAGCACCCTTAACATCGACATCTGTGCGTAACAGATCATAGCGCGAGAGCTCGGAGACCATGAAGGCCAGCGCGCGATCGGAGAGCGTGATCTCTTCGTTGCCGCGGAAGACACTCTGGTAGCGCTGCTTTACCTCCTCAAAAAGCGTCAGGATGCGCCGGCGGACAGCCTTCTGGCCCTGGGGCTCAAACTGCTCTTTGGCGCCGATCCAGAACTGGCGAGCATCGCGCGGGGAGCGTTCATCGTGGATCTTGCAAAAGATCAGATAGAGAAACTGCCAGAAGGCCGCATCTTTCGGCATACCTTCGTTGCCGTGGATAAAATTGTGGCAACGGCGAAAGGCGGTGCGCAGCATCGCCTCGTCGGCGCGACGCATCACCGCTCGTGAGGCCGTCTCCGGGGTTCCTTGCGAATCACCGGCAGTAGGCCAATAGCTGATCGGATCGAAGTCAACCTCGAATCGTGTAGCGCGCTTCTCGAGAAAAAAGAAATCGAGACCATTTGTCCACAATCCATAGCGGCAACCATCGATCCCGGTCATGATCTCCTTCAACTCGACGAGATCTTTGTCAGCCTGCTGGTGGTCGCGAATACGAACAACGGTACGTCCAATTGCAGGCTCAGGGCGACAGACCACAACCCGGCTGATATTTTGTTCAGTATGGGGCTTGCCCTCGTGAAAGATCGCAATATCAATCTTGCGACGGCGGCCATCGATCGTGACTGGAAAGTCGGAAGCCATGTCATCGAAAGAGATACCATCTTCGCGGAGCAGTGCCCAGGCAATACGTTGCCGCACGGCTTCTTTTGGCGTGTCTTTGCGCTTCTCTCCGCTAATCCTATCCATGATGAAGCCTTTAGGCATCATCTCTGAAGCGACTTCATTAGCCTGAACAGAGACTCTCTCCTCGGAGGAAAGGTTGGTATGCTCAAGATCATCCTCGGTTGATAGAGTACTAGTTTTCCGTACAGGCGGCATCTGGGAACTCTCCTCAGCAGTTCAGGATAATTATCTAGCGCCTTCAGCATAGCAACCCTCATGGCGAGTCCACAGAACGACACAAGCTACGCTCATTTTACTCTATCTTTACTGGACTACAAGCGATCACTGGCCATCTGGCACTCCGTACAAGGCACCGCTGTCACGCTGAGTAGGGACGCGGCGGCACCTTCTGAAAGTCGCCCTAGAACCAATACCTTTCAAATAAGACCTCACAGGTCTGCCCTGCCGCATTGGGTTGGGATGCCGTCATGAAAGACCTGTGAGGTCTACGCTCGTGCTTATTTGAGAGGTATTGACCCTAGAGCCAGAGCAGGTTGTTCGTCTGCGCTCTCGCCGCAGCGCTGCGCTGCCTCAATCCACCCACGTCTCGTGGCGGACAGGTAAGGCGTTCAACTGGGCGCGGTAGGCTTGCCAGTGCGGCATGAATTGGTCCATCAGGCTGATGAAGCGCCGGTTGTGGCTCGGCTCGATCAGGTGGGTCAGTTCGTGGACGACAACGTATTCGAGGCATTCGCGTGGCTTTTTGGCCAATTCGGTGTTGAGCCGGATGCTGCCGGTGCTGGGGGTGCAACTGCCCCAGCGGGTCTTCATGCGCTGTACGAAGATCCGCTGTACCTTGACGCCCATCATCGGCTCCCACTTGGCGATCAGCGAGGTCACGGCAGCCCGTAGCTGTTCGCGGTACCAGCGTTCGAGGATGGCTTGCCGCTGGGCCTCCGCTGTGCCCGGACGGACGCTGAGCAACAACTGGGTTGGGCTGAGGCTGACGCTGGGTGGGGCTGTGCGCTCTTGCACATGGAGCAGGTAGCGTTGTCCCCAGACGTAGTGGCTCTCACGTTCTAGGTATTCACGCGGCGCCTCGCGCTCCTGGGCGCGCATTCTCCTCTGCTGGGCTTTGATCCAGTCCAGTTTGGCAATGGCAAAGACCCGAATGGTGGCGAGTTCCATGCGTTCGGGCGCGGCGATGCGCACCCGGCCCGCTGGTGGGTAGACGCTTAGGTGGATGTTTTTGATCGGCTTGCGTTCGACATCAATCGTGATGTCGCCAAGTTGAATTTGTTGGCTCATGCGCTGTTCGACCAGACCCGCTTACCGGATGGTTCAACCGCTCAGTACTCGGGTTGCGCTTTGATGATCAGGAAGATGCGCTCAACTTCCTGCACGTCTTGCAGGATACCATAGAGGGCCGCTTTGATTGTCTGTTCGCGGGCCTGTATGTCGCGCCAGCCGTCGGGCCGTACCTGCTTGACGGTTGCGTCAATGGTGGTGGCGAGCTGGAGCGCGGCCTCGTCAATGACCTGGTAGGCCGTGCGTTGCTCGGCGGTCATCTTCGGTGGGGGGCCAGCGCTTGCGCTTGGTTGGCAGAGGTTGTGGTAGAGCGCCCGCAGCGCCGGGCTGCGTTTGAGCGCCTCGGGGGTGTTGTCGGCATGCCCCGCCGCAACCTGCTTGGCCAGTGCATCGATGCGCTTCAGGTATTCCTCGTAGGCAATCGCCTTCGCCTTGCGGTCGGCGATGATCTCGTTCAGCAGCGCCGACATCTGCGCGTAGTAGGCCGGGTCGTTGAGTTGTGCGCGGATGATGGTGCTGCGGACGTTGTTCTCGATCGTCTCGGCCACGGCGCCCGGGTTGGCCTTGACACTCGGCGGTAGTGTGGTGATCGCGTCGGCGATGCCGCTCTTCACAATCAGATCGAGCAGGCCAACCCCCTCGAAGGGCGAGATGCGTCGCGCCTCGTCGGCCTGGATGTAGGTGTCGATCAGGTGGCGCATGTCGGCTTCGTAGGGCTTCAGATCCAGATGCTCGTTACTGGCGTTGCGGATGATCTGACGTAGTTCGAGGTAGTGCTCGATCTGCTGCTTGAGGCGCGCAATCGCTTCGTCGCTATAGCCAGCCGCCGCGAGTTCGTCGGCAAGGTTGGCGTAGGCGCGCACCAAGCCGACCACACCTTTGTAGAGCGCCACCCGCCGCGGCTCGCGCTCCTGGAGGTCGGAGGGTAGTTCGGTGTTGCCGCAGAAGTAGTGGATGTGGGCCAGTTCGTCGCGTGGCGACGCGACCGGCTCGCACAGCAGAACTAGGGCTTCCAACGCGGCATCGAGCCGCTCACGGCCCTTCTGCAGGCGATCATGCAGGAAGACTTGCGGATCGGCCCCGCCCGCACTCTGATCAAGCTCGGAACTGTAGACGGCAATGGCGTTTTCGACCTTCTTGAAGAGGTCTTTGTAGTCCACGATGAAGCCGAAGGGTTTATCCTCGCCATCGAGCCGGTTGGTGCGGCAGATCGCCTGGAAGAGCCCGTGGTCTTGCATGGATTTATCGATGTAGAGGTAGGTGCAGGGCGGTGCGTCGAAGCCGGTCAGTAGTTTGTCAACGACGATCAGCAGTTGCATACTGGCTGGTTCGTTGGCGAAGCGATCCTTGGCCCACTCCTCGTAGCTTTCGGTCTTGTTCATGCCGGGCTGGGCCACAACATCCTTGAGTAGTTCGAGGTAGGTGGTGTAGATGAGCTGGCGCTCGGTCGCGGTATTGGCGCCGGTCTCCTCTTTGGTTACGTCCTGGGCATGGGGGTTGTAGGAGGTGACAATCGCGCACTTGCCCTTGAGCGGCGTCTGTTGGAAGAAGGCGTAGTAGCGGCAGGCGTCGTAGATGCTGGCGGCGACGAGGATGGCATTGCCGCGCCCGTCGGCAAGGCGGGGCTTGACGCCAAAGTCGAGGACGATGTCGCTCACGACGCGATTCATGCGCGACTGCGAACTCAAGACTGCCTGCATCGTCCCCCAGCGCTGCTTGAGTTCGTCCTTCTGCCAGGCGTTGAGTCCACGGGTCTTGGCCTCAAACCAGGCATCCACTTTGTCTTGGGCCTCGAGGCGCTGGTCAATATCGCGGGCCTCGTAGATCAGGTCGAGCACGACGCCGTCGCCTACGCCTTCGCTGAATTTGTAGGTGTGGATGTAGCCGCCGAAGACCTCCAGGCTGGTGGCGCGATCATCCTTGAGCAGTGGCGTGCCGGTGAAGCCGATGAAGACCGCACCGGGCATGGCGGCTTTCATGGCGCGGTGGAGTTTACCGCTCTGGTTCTGGGTGCGATGGCACTCGTCTACAAAGACAAAGATGTCGCCGACGGTCGGACTGGGCTGGTTGGCCAACTCGTCGCTAAACTGGTCGAAGCTTGCATCGTCTTTACGCCCGAATTTGTGGATCAACGAACAGAGCAGGCGCGGCGTGGCCTGAGCAAGCCGCGTCATCAGATCGCGCCCGCTACTGGTGCGCGTGATCTTCTCGCCGACGGCGGTGAAGACGCGCTCGATCTGCTTGTCGAGCTCATCGCGGTCGGTGATGATCACCACACGGGCGTGCGGGTGGTTGGCCAGGAGCCACTTAGCCAGCAGCACCATCACGATGCTCTTGCCGCTGCCCTGAGTGTGCCAGATGATGCCGCCCTTGCGCTCGGCAACGTGGCGCTGGGCGGCCTTGAGCGCGAAGTACTGGTGTACGCGCGGCAGCTTCTTGATCCCGCCGTCGAAGAGTACACAGTCGCGCATAAGCTCAATCAGACGCTCCGGCTGGCAGAGCTTGAGCAGATACTTATCGAGCTTGAAGCGCGTATTGTCGGCCTCGTCCTCCTTCCAGGTCAAAAAGGACTTCGCGGGCGTGCCGATGGTGCCATACTGGAGACCCTCGGAGTCGTTGCCGGCGAAGATGAACTGGACGGTGCTGAAGAACCAGGCGTGGAACGCGGGCTGCTGGTTGGAGAGGCTCTGACGGATGCCTTCCCCGATGCTAACGCGACTATTCTTGAGTTCGATCACGGCGACGGCAAGGCCATTCACGTAGAGCACCAGGTCGGGACGGCGCTCGTGCGGCCCCACGAGCGTGACCTCCTCGGCAAGCACGAAGTCGTTGCGGGTGGGATCGTGCCAATCAATCAGGTGGACGGTCGTGGTCGGCTGGCCGGCCTCAGTCTTGACCTGGACGCCATAGCGCAGCAAGCTATAGACGGCCTGATTGTTCGCGTAGAGGCTACGATTGGGGTTATGGGCGTCACTACGCAGGCGATAGAGAGCCGCGCTGATCTGCGCCGAACTATAGCCGCGCCCGCTCAGATAGGCGGTAAGCAGACCATCCTCAATGTTGCTATTGCCCGCACGGTCGCTCCAATCACCCATGAAGCGATAGCCCAACTCATCGCGGAAGAGGGCAATCACGCGCTGCTGGGTGACGCGCTCAGATTGGCCGATACTCATACGGCATCTACCTCCGACAGCAACGCAGTCTCGTCGTCCTCGTCCACTTCGACGTCTGCCAGCAGCGGATCGACTTCGGCCCCCTCGGTCTTCCATCGCTCGTTGATCCAGGCGACAATTGTGGCGCGGCGTTGGAAGAATTCCTGCGGCGTCCAATCTTCGTAGCGACCCAGATCGCGCTCTTGCCTAATGTCAGAGTTGCTATAGCAATGCGTGAGGTTAGTATCCCCCTTCTTGCGCGCAAACTCAAAGTTGCTGTAGCTGGCGTTGTCTCGCGTCAGGACGAGATTACCAATGTCGTGAACACAGCGCTCGAACTCTTTGGCGCTCCAGACCTTCTTCCAATGAGAGCGGGCAGGCAGAGATTGCGGCAGGATATGCTCGATCGTGGAGTCGCTGAGCTGAGACCAGGTAAGCGTTGGTTCCGTGCCGTGGCCGTACTCCTTGAGCAGATGCAGTTCGTACTCGAAGAGCGTGTACTTCAGGAGGTGACGCGTCCGATACCAGTGGTCAGGCTCGGCGTTGTCAGCAAGGAAGGCTTTTTCGGGCGCATAGTGACGAGTTAGCCCGTGGATTTGCCTGGTAAGACTTGCGCTCGATTGGTTGCCGTTGAACAAATCGTGGCCCCAGCGAAAGAAGATCGTCCGTCCTGCATTGCTGCGGCGCATTGCGTGGAGGAACACCCGGTAGGCGTAGCACTCCAGGGCTTTGAGCAGCGCAATGTAGTCACCCTCGGAAAGGCGCTGCTCCACGCGGTGCTGGCGGGCTGCCACGAGGAGCGGTAGGAAGTTGGCGATGTTGCCGGTGTGATGAATCTTGGCAAGCCAGCGCAGTTCTTCGCCCGCAACGTTGCTTGCCCGAGGGCTGATAATCGCGGCATAATGGTTGGAAAGCTCGGCAAGACCTTCGGTGAAGCCGATGATAAAGGCGCGGGTTGCCTCTTTCGAGCGCTTCGTAAAGGAGCGCAACGGAATATACTGGTCGGCCTTGAAGCCGTCATAGCCATTCCAGTGCTTTGGATTAGCACTACAGTAGAGCGTCCAGGCGATGCGGAGGAACTGGTCTTCGTTGCCGGCGCTGCGACCAAGATTGATGTAGACGGCCTTCCAACTGCTGTTGATGATCTTGGTGAGCGTGTCCCGCCCTGCGCGATCGCTCTCATTGCGCGAGACCCAGTGCATCAGGTAATTCTTGAGCAACTCTAGGGTCGAGAGGCCCTTGCCACGGGAATTCATCAACTCGAAGGTCATGCCAATCTCGGACTCTTCTCTGATCGCATAAAAGGTGAAGTTGAGCTTAGAGGTGATCGCTTTGTAGAGTTCTCGCAGGTAAGCAACACCCTCTGTCCCCCGCACTTTCAGTTGTTCGTCGATATGTTCCTGGAGGCGGCTATGGGCGTTCTGCAGGCGCTGCTGGTGCGGCGTTTGCGCGGGAGTGGTGGGATGGCCGGTCTTGAGGAGGTTATAGAAAAGATCGGCGGTGTCATTGTTCAGCGTTAGCCGACAAGTTGCACCCGCGTAGAGGTATTTGGCAATCATGCTCTCGTACGCTGTTTCGCCCTGCTGGATGAGCGCACGGAAAATCACCGCAAGGTAGAGGCAGACCGTGGTCAGGCGCTGCTGTCCATCGATGACATCCACGACTTCCAGATCCTCAATGCCATACGGCTGCGTCGGTGGATTGCCTCGATAGTCGTAGATCACCACCGTACCGGCGTAGTGACTGCTTACCTGTTCATCAACCAGGGCATCAATATCCTCGATAAAATCCTTCCACTGCTTCTCGCCCCAGGCATAGCCGCGCTGGTAGTCAGGGATGCGGTAGAGTAACTCGGCGAAGAGACTAGAGAGAGTCTTCTTTTTCATCCAAGCCTCCTGTGTGACGTTGACGATGACCGCTTTAGATTGCGTACAGCTCCCGGTACCACTGCGCCCACGCGTTCAGCTCCGGGTCGCCGATGATCTCTGCTGCCTCGATTACCTGGCGCGAGGTAAAGCTTGAGAAACTGGGGTGGCCGCCGATGAGCGCGGTGAACGCCTTGAGCGACGCGTCAAGAGCGGTGTTGTCCGGGTGGCGCACCACCGCGAAGCTGACGTGCGTGAAGGGGGCACCCTGCCGCTCCAGGGCCAGGGCGAGCAACAGGTTGCGCCAGAGTTGGTTCAGCCCGCCCTTGAAGGGGCAGCCGGGGCCTGGGGGTGGGCCAGCGAAGACTTCGCGGTTTGCCTCGGTGATGTCCCAATAGGCGTACTTATTCACATCGTGGTAGTAGCAGCAGTCTTTGGCGGCCAAGATGTCAGTGAGGCTGCCGGTGCAATCGTGGTGATCGGTGCGCCCCTTGCTCTTCGCGCCACCGCAGGCCGTAAACTCCTGCTCGGTCAGCTTGTGCTCGACCAGCCAGAGGCAGATCTCGCCGCCGTGGTTGCGGTAGGCGATGGCGATGTCGGCGTCGGTGCCGGTGCGCCCGGTCTTGTCGTGCAGCGGGCTGGCATTCTTGAGTTTGCCGCCGTGGGTGGCGAGGTTACCGCCCCAGTACTCGACGCAGTAGCCATGGTCGAGCACATCGGTCGCTAGGCTGGCAAAGTCGGGCCTGAGCACCCGCAGGACAGCCGCGGCGTTCTGGTTGATCAGCAGCGGCAAAAACAGGTTCAGGTTGGCCGCCTGCGAGCTAGCCATGTGGTAGAAGTGGTTATGCAGGCGGAACGCATTCAGCTTACGGTGCTCCCGCAGCTTCTCCACGATGGGGGGGGAGAGGTGTGGCCAACCCTGCGCATCCGCGAAGCGCTTGGGGAGCATTGCATCGTAGCGGTACGCAATGACCTCACCAGCCTTGTTGGTCTTGAGCAACGTGCCCGGCTCCGTGATACCGTGGGCTCGTTTCCAGGCGATCAGGTGCCGGTACAGCTTGTCCTGGAATGGGCTGAGGCCACTGGGAATCTGAACGATCGGCGTGGCGTTCGGGAGTGTAGACATTGATGTAGCCTTAACATCTCAATGATCACTACTCCCATGTATACCAACCAAGTCTTACCCAACTGTAACGGCTACACCAGATTCTAGGTTAGCGCGTGCGCCCTGGCCTTGCAGGTACCTAGATTGGATTGAGAACGATCTGATGATCCGCGTGAGCCGGGCGTATGATGCTACTCGTTCAGCTACATTTGGGGGTGGATTGACATCGTGTGCGCCAAAACGTATCCTACCCATGAGCATAGCTCAGGGGTCGTCGTATAACGGTCGCAACCTTAGCCGCCTGCGGGCGGCTTTTGGTTGGTCGGTGCGTACGCACAGCGCGACTACGCGATCGCTTGCCCAAACTGCACCCTATGGCAAAGAAAGGGATCTATCGGCTATCGGCTATCGACTATCGGCTATACCAACCGCACCCGTCCCGTCAACAACTCCTGCAGCATACCCTGCTTGACCTGGCGCGCCTTGGCGAGCTGCGCCTCTTGCGCGGCGAGCGATGCGTCCATGTCTTCTAGACAACTGATAATAGCCTGTTGTTCTCGTATTGGTGGCAATGAAAATGTAAACCTCTTCATGTCAGCAGCATAAAGATGAAACACCGTTGTTCCAGTTATCAATTGTAAAATCCGATCTTTAAGTAATCGTATTAAATAACTTAAAAAAGAACCTTCCATTTGATTTATTTTTGATCGAATTATAAGAACATCTCCACCAATCAAAACATTATCTATTTTGATGCAACTGGCTTTAGCTAATCCATTTGGTGTCACATCAGAAGTTGGCATTAAAACGTCATTAGAAATCGAGTAAAATCCATTTTCATGTGTGTTGGTGCGACTTAGTACTTCTCGAATTGTTTCAGAGTATTGTGTGAATAGTTCTCCATAGTGGATACAAGGCTGATTTCCAAAAGGATCAAGAACGCTTTTCGAAAGCCCTTTTCCTTTATAAAAATTCACTAAATCCCCCAACCGCCTCACCTCCCACTCCCCACTAAACCCCGGCAGCCGCCTCCTCCCCGTCAGCAGTTCCTGCATGGCCCCCTGCTTGACGGCGCGCTGCTTGGCGCTGCGCTGCTCCAGGGCTTCGATGTAGGCATCGGCGTCACTGAGGGCGTCGGCGATGGCGCGTTGTTCGGCGAGGGTGGGGGGGAGGGGGATGATAATCCGACGGAGGATCCCTTGGTTGAGCGACGGCATTGTTGTGCCAATCGCATTATGGAGCAGCCATCTTTGAACGCGTGTACTTTGAAACTGAAGTGCTAGATACTCGTTATGATAATCACTCCATGGACGAATACTGATCCCGTCAGAGCCGAGAAACCAACCATCTTGATGATCACGAATTAGGGCCGAACGTTCAACCGCACCCTTCCTTCCAAAAACAATGTCGCCTTTTCTCAAAATGTACTCAGGAAGTTTTCGGGTAACAATCTCCGATACACGGGGGGTGTGATTAGTAATCCTTAGAAACCCTTGGCGAATCTCACTTACAGAAATCAGCGGTACTCCATCACTCTCTGAATACTCGGAGGCTTTGAGAAGTGTGCCGAAAGGTCCAGTCTTGATTGAAGCAATTTTATAAACCGGCCTAACCTCCCAATCCTCAGGAATAACACCAACTTCAGTCTGCTTATAGCCTGTAGGCGTGAGGGATTGGGTCGAGGGCATAGGGGGCCTCCATTGTCTGAACATTGATGCGTTTGATGCATTGATGCCTATGATGTGGGCATACCAATGATCGGTGGCAATGCGAAATGCCATCATAGTCATCACACCATCAAACCATCATAGTCCTGCGCGGGGAATGATGCCTATGATGTGGGCAGAGTGGTGGGTAGTGGCGATGCGAAATGCCATCATAGTCATCACACCATCAAACCATCATAGTCCTGCGCGGG
>RSAS01000811.1:23113-32628 GCA_003934145.1 Candidatus Viridilinea halotolerans
GAATGACGCCTATGTAAAAAGCAAGGCCATCATAGTCATCACACCATCAATCCATCATAGTCCTGCGCGGCTTCTTCATCACCCGCTTGAACTGGAGACTTTTTGAGCCAAAATTGATCAATAGACCAACTCCAATTCCATACGCTTCCAGATAGTTGATCGCCTGCGCCAAATGGACAGCTTCCAATTGGATGACTGCCTTGAGTTCGAGCATGACCTTCCCTTCCACAAAGAAGTCGGCCCGTCGCATGCCAATCTTCTGACCTTTGTAGAAGATGTCCATCTCCTGCTCGCGTACGAACTGGAGCCCCTGAGATGCCATTTCAATCGCCAGTGCTCGCTGGTAAATGACTTCCTGGAAGCCATTGCCAAGCTGGTTATGCACTTCCATTGCACAGCCGATAATCTTGCCGGTTAGCTCGCTCTCGGGGTAGGCCGGGTTAATCATTTCATGCCCCCATTACGATTCCATCCGACCATCCTCCATCATCGACGTTACACCCGGTACAGTAAGCGCCCGTCGCATGAAGTAACGACGGGTCGCCTCATCGAGTGCCGCAGCGGTAATCTGGGTGCGGTGGTTGAGAACGGTTTGCTTCACCGCATCAAGCCCGATCCGCTCCACGTCGGCATGGGATGCGCCAATGAGTTCACGCGCTCGTTCGATGAGGACAATGCCAGGGGCAAGGCCGACTTGATGCAGCACACGCCGCAAGATTTCGGCGCTGGCCTCGGCATCTGGACGGTCAAAGAAGATCACTTCGTCAAAACGGCGCCAGAGCGCCGGATCGAGGAGACCCTGGTGGTTTGTGGCAGCGATGAGCAGCGACTCGCCGCGAAAGCCATCGAGCATCTGGAGGAAGGCGTTCACGACGCGCTTCAACTCGCCATGCTCTTCGCTGGCGGTGCGCTGTTTGCCAATCGCGTCAAACTCATCAAAGAGCATGACCATCTGGCGTGATGCGGCGAACGTGAAGACCTTGCGAAGATTTGCGGCTGTCTCGCCAAGGTACGAGGAGACCACCGCATCGAAACGAACGAGTACGAGCGGAAGATCGAGGGCCTGCGCCACCGCCTCGGCAGCGACGGTCTTGCCGCAGCCTGGTGGGCCACAGAAGAGCGCCTTCCCAATCGGGCGCAAGCCATAGGAGCGGAGCACATCTGCACGCCCTTGCTCGATAACAATCCGCTCCAGACCCTCGCGCACCTCAAGGTTGAGTACCAAGGTATCCAGGGTGCGGTGCGGTGCGATGATCTCGAGCAGGAGAGCGCCACGCTCAGCATCGCGGGGCAGATCGTGCTCGGTGACCCCCAGCAGGTTGAGGCCACGGAGACCAGGCCCCAGGGGGCTACGCTGATCATAGCTACCATTGAGGAGCGCACGCTCGAGATCGTTGGCGAGGATGTGATGATTCTTGCGGCGCTCTTCAGCAATATACGCTTCAGCCGCTGCTTTGAACGCAGCGGCATCGCCCTTTGCGTGGGCTTGGAGCAGCTTCCGAACCAGTGCGCCAGCGGTACTCATCAGTCAATCCTCTCCCGTTGCAGGAGCTTACGTACCCGGGCTGATACCCGTCCCCGCACCTGACACAAGCAACGCTTTCGAGGTTAGCATAACACGAATTTACCGCATTAGCAAGCGGTAAAACGTGATTTGGAGAGCGGGTGTTTTTCAGGGTAGCAAAGGCTTCGCTCTGCGGTTTTTCACGTATCAGACAACAGAAATCCCATCCGCGCCAGGTGCGCCTCGACCTTTGCCTCAAGCTCGGATACGCGAGCGGTGAGTTGCGGCAACGGGGTGGCGTAGCGCTCGGCGAGCTCGCGCACGCGGTGGGTGAGGGCCTGGCTGATGCGATCCAACTCGCCATGCACGGCGGCAGCAAGCGCGGCGAGCCACTTGGCATCTACGACCAGTGCCTTGATGTCGGCCTCGGTCAGTGTGGCGTAGTGGGCATAGGCTTGGGCGTCGAGCGCGGCCTCGGCCTGCTTCAACGCCTGTTTGCGCTCAACTTCTTGCTCACTCAGCTCCAGCCAGGCGGTGAGGGCCGTAACTTCGGCGCGGGTCTCGGCATCGGACGGGGGGCCAGCGCGCTTGATCTCCTTCAGGCGGGCGTTGATGTTCGCCTTATTGAGCTTGTCGAGCAGCGCGAACGCGCCATCCTCGCCGCCATGTTCCTCTTCCAGTTCGGCCAAGCGCGCCGTCGTCGCTTCGAGGTCGGACGCGAGCGTTACGAGCGCGGCCTGCTCGGCGACAAAAAAGCGAGTGACGATGAGATCCTTTGGCACCAGGTCGCAGGCCCAGCCGCGATCCTTCTGCCGCCCCTTCTTATCCGTCTCGACGATGCGCTCAGGTTTCGCCACCCAGCCATCAGCGGCAATCAGGTAGACATCGTCCTGCATCGTTGCGGCCCAGTAGTCCATCAGGTGCTGGTAGACGGCGTAGGGATCCATCAACGGCTGGCCGACATAGTGGGCGAGCAGATCCTCGGCCAAGCTGGCAATGACATCCTTGGGCTGAAGGCCGGGCTGGAGCTGCCGCAGGGTCGCGGCGCTGCGCTCGCGCCAGGTAGCGAAGTGGGCATTCATTGTGCTCATGAAGGCGACAAACTCAGGGTGCGCGGCAATCGTCGCCTTGAGGGCGGCCTGCTCCACGGTGAGGGCAAGATAGCCGGGGCGCAATGGTACGAACAGCGCCGCACGCAGGCCGGGGCAGACCGTCCAGTAGGGCTGGAGGGCCGTCACATCAGCCTCAGGCATGCCGCCGTGCAGGTGGCCAGCGATCTCCTGCCGATCCTCGGCGGCCTGGCTGTCGATGTAGCGCGGCACGTTGAGGTTAAACTCGTTGCGTTCAAGCTCCTCGAACGGAACGAGGCGCGCATAGCGGGGTACTTCCAGTCCCTTGGTGAAGACATCCACAATCTTGTGCATATCCTGGGCGCGCAGACGGTTCTTGGGACCATCCTTCATAAAGCCCTGGCTAGCGTCGAGCAGAAAGATCGGACGCCGCTCATGCGCCCCCTGCTTATCAATGACGACGATGCAGGCCGGGATGCCAGTGCCGTAGAAGAGATTCGCGGGCAGACCAATGATCCCTTTGATGTAGCCCTTGCGGATGAGGGCGCGGCGGATCTCGGCCTCGGCATTACCCCGGAAGAGTACCCCGTGGGGCAAGATGCAAGCCCCACGCCCGGTACTCTTCAGCGAGCGCACAATATGCAGCAGGTAGGCATAATCACCCTGCTTGGCAGGCGGCGCCCCAAAGGTACGAAAGCGCTCATACGGATCGTGCAGCGGATCGAGCCCGGTACTCCAGCGCTTATCGGAGAAGGGCGGATTGGCAACGACATAGTCAAACTGCTTGAGCGCCGCCCCATCCTTGAATTTGGGATCGGTCAGCGTATTGCCCTGCACAATCAACGCGGTCGGATTATTGTGCAGGATCATATTCATGCGCGCCAAGCCACTCGTGGCCGCATCCTTCTCCTGACCATAGAGCGTCACGGCGGTAGGAGCCTCATCGGCCACCTTTAGCAGAAGCGATCCCGAACCACAGGTAGGATCGTAGACCGTCGTCGCGCTGCTCGTCGGGGTCTCACGGAGGCCAAGGATCTGCGCGATGACGCGGCTCACTTCGGCGGGAGTATAGAACTGGCCCTTGCTCTTGCCACTCTCCGTGGCGAAGTGGCGCATCAGATACTCATAGGCATCACCGAGGATGTCATCGCCATCGGCGCGGTTGCGCGAGAAATCGAGCGCCTTATGCTCAAAGATCGCGATCAGGTTGGTAAGCCGCTCGATCAACTCCTTGCCACTGCCAAGCTTCGTCGCATCATTGAAGTCGGGCAGATCGGACAGCTTATTGGCGCTGGCCAGTGGCGCAATAATCTTCGTGTTGATCCGGTCGCCGATGTCACTCGTGCCCTTGAGCGCCACCAGATCCTTAAAGCTCGCGCCGGGCGGGATGGTAATCGGGGCGAAGGGCTGACCTGCGTACTTATCACTGACGTACTTGATGAACAGCAGCACAAGGACATAATCCTTATACTGACTGGCATCCATACCACCGCGCAGTTCGTCACAACTCGCCCAGAGCGAGGCGTAGAGTTCAGATTTTTTCAGGGCCATAGGGGAAATTGCTCGGGTGTGACCAACATATGTAGGTAGGGTGCGCGCGGGAACCAAGTTCCCTCGCATCCTCCCCCGTCCAAAGGGGTGCAGGGCACCGCCCTACAGATTCCAGTCACACCCACATTACTGAATCGTTCGCGGGTACTGTGCAGAGCTATTATAGGTCAGGTTGCGTACTAGGATACAGCCTGAAGCAGAACGTGCATACCCGCCATGAGCAACTCGTTTACGGGAACGATAAGGACACTTATCGTTCCTGTACCCTTCTCAAAACACTCTTTTTAGCCTTTAGAAGAACGATAACATGTTGCAAATCGGCCCAAATGTGGTATCTTTACGAGAACGATAAATCGCGCCTAGTCCTCTTGGGAACCCCACGCATGCATCCTGAAACTCTCGACCCCTTCGCGGCCTACTTGGCCCACCTCGACCAGCATCTCACCACCCGTGGCCGTCGCGCTTCGCCAGCGACGCTGCGGGCGATTCGTTCTGACCTGCGCGCCTTCATGACGTGGTGGCAGGCGGCGCGTCCCGTCGCCTTCAACTTGGCCTTGGTGCTCGACACCGACCTCGACGACTACATCACCCAGCGCCAGCGCGAGGGGCGCGCCGCCGCGACGATCAATCGCGGCAATGCATCCTTGCGTAACTGGTTCGCCTGGGCGGTTGGCGAGGGGCTGATCGCCCACAACCCGACCGGCAGCCTCCACGATCTGCAGGTGGAAGAGACGGCGCCGCGTGGCCTCAATCTCGACGGGGTGGAGTGGCTGCTGCGCGCTGCGGCCAAACTGGACGATCCGCTAGAGCGGCTGCGCGACACCGCGATGATCGTGCTGCTCTCCGACCTGGGCCTGCGCTCGCACGAGGCGGCCAGCCTCGAACTGCGTGACCTTGATCTCGACGGCGGGGCGGTTACGGTGCGTATGGGCAAAGGGCGCAAAGCCCGCCGCATCCTCATTGACCTCGGCGGCCCGACGATGCGCCGCCTGCGTGCCTACCTCGACACCTTCTACCTCGCGGCCAGCCCGCAGGTCAAAGTTGAACCAGCCGTGCTCGAAGTCGGCACCGTCCTCTTCTTGTCTGCACGCCACCGCGCCAAGCCGGGCCGACCGTGGGAGTCGGGCATGCAAACCGTGACGATGCGCAAGCGCATGATCGTCCTGCGCAAGAGCGCCGTGGCCCTCGTGCGTACCCAGATCGAACAGGAAACCAACACGGGGCGCATTGAGGCGCTGCAAGACCTCATCCGTGACCTTGAAACATGCAGCCCCCACACCCTGCGCCACGGACTAGCCTATCGCCTCTACGCAGCGGGGGCCACCACCAAGACTGTCGCTCGCCAATTTGGCCACAGCCGCGAGAGTACCGCGATGAAGTATGGCAAGCAGAAGGACAAAGAGATCCGTGGGCTGATGGGGCGGGCGAATCGGCGGTAGGTGGGGGAGGCTTTCATGAGACTGCGGGTATGTAATACCAAAGCCGATAGCCGATAGCCGATAGCTGCTAGCCGAGCATGGCATCTCAATGAGCTAGATTGTCATTCGGCATGCGGCATGCTCAATGGTAATTGGTATAATGGGTGTAACCAATGCGCCTTTGCGTCAAGAAACCCCTCTTAATTGAAAGGTATTGCCCCATGCCCCCCGACGCCGTTGATCTCACGCTCGCCATACGCTCAGGTGCTGGTGGCTACTTCGCTGAGGCGCACCTGATCAATCCGCAGAGTGAGGCGCCAATCACGCTGGCGACTGAGGTGGCGCTCGCCTTTGATCTTCAGGGTTTGTTGGCCTTGCGCCTTGATCGTGTTGGCTATGGCAAGGCGCTTACCAGCCAACTCTTTCACGCGCCCGCGTTGCGTGAGGCGTGGCAGCAGGCGCGGGCGCTGGCCGATGGCCTCAATGCGCCGTTGCGCTTCCGCTTGCGCTTGGCGCTCAATGCGCCGGAGTTGCATGCGCTGCGTTGGGAGGCGCTGCACGATCCGTTGACCCATGCGCCGCTGGCGCTCAATGAGCGGCTGCGCTTGGTGCGTGAACTGGCAAGCAGCGAGACACGCCCGTTGACCTTGGCACCCAAGCCGGCGCTGCGGGCGCTCCTTGCCGTGGCCAATCCGCGCAATGCGGCTGATTATGGCCTGGCTGAACTTGACGTTGATGGCGAGGCGGCGCGCGCCCGCCGCGCCCTAGGGGATCTTCCGCTCACGCTGGTACCCTGAAACCATCAGTCGCCGTATACGGGACATCGTGCAGCATCGGGGGCGGCTTACCTTTATCGAAGGCGATGGCGTAGATGTGTGCCGACAGTATGCCGCAGACAAAACAGTAGTCTTTTTTATCGATCCGCCGTACACCGCTTCCACCAAACGTGCGGGAAGCCGTCTGTACCGCTATTCAGAAATTGACCACCAAGAACTCTTTCGTATCGCATCCACCTTTGCCGGTGACTTCCTCATGACCTACGACAACGCAGAGGAGTTGCGTGCGCTCGCTGCGAACTTTGGCTTCGACACGGAACTCGTAGCGATGAAGAACACCCATCACACGGCAATGACCGAATTGCTGATTGGGCGTAACCTCGACTGGGTTCGGCGGTCGCGTAGAGCCTAGCCCGAGCGCCGGAAAGAGACTGCCGTCAGCCCTGATCAGGTGCTACAATTGAGCATGCAGCGGCTATCGGTAGGCTTCCTTCTCCCCTTTCTTGGAACGCAATAGCGCAAAAGTAACGCTGCAACGAGTACTCATGGGCTGTTTGGCAAGAGCGCAAAACGCGCCCGGTAACCAGCGCTTATAGGCAGGCTTTTCGGCTGCGCTAGACGGCTTGGTTGTACCGGGAAGAAGGCGAAGAGCGCGAAGGAGGTCACCTGCGTGATGTCATCGGTTCGATCTGCACGTGCTTCGCGGCCTTCGCGGTACAACTTACGCTTCTCTCGGTAACAGCGTGACTTTTGCAGTACTGCGAAACTTCGGTGTATCTACACCGAAACCTCGGTGCAGCGCTATGGCAAGCTGGGTCGTACATCCGGCACGGCCTGCACAAAGACTATTGGCCGCCACCATGCACGAGGAGTTCACCGATGTCCAGCCGCAACGAAACCTTTGGCCGCTTGCTGAAGATTGCCATTAATAGCATTGCTACCTATGAGGGCAAGACGGCCCCGATTATTGAGGAGGAACTGGCCGAGCAGGTTGGCTTGGCTGGTTCGGCGCTGCAGCGCTACAAGAGTGGCTACCTGCCGCCTGAGCCGCGCACGATTGAGGTGATTGCCGAGGCATCCATCCGCCGGGGGCTCTTTTCCCGCGAATGGCTCGAACGCTTCCTGCATGCCGCACGCTACCCCCAAACTGAGCGGCTGGTGGAGCAACTCTGCCCACTTGGGCCGGCCCGCCCGCGCCCGCCGCGCGTCTATGAGAATCTGCCGGCCCCTACCTATAGCCAGTTTGTCATGCGCGAGCAAGCCTTCGCTGAGGTGCTCGATGGCCTGCAACAACGCAGCGCCGCCGTCCTCATTGTCGGCATGGGCGGCAACGGTAAGACGAGTCTCGCCCGCGAAGTTGCCGCCGCGTGCCTCCACGATGCCGCTACCCATCCCCGTTGCGACGCGCTGGTCTGGGTGAGTGACAAGGATCGCCCCGGCACCACCAATCTCAGCGTGGTGCTCGACACGATTGCGCGCACGCTCGACTACCCCGGCTTTACGCAGTTTGCCCACAGCGAGAAGCAGCACGAAGTGGAACAACTTTTGCGCCGTCAGCGGGTGTTGCTGGTGGTAGACAACTTCGAGACCATTAACGACAGTGCGCTGCTGACGTGGCTCCTCCGTCTCCCTGAGCCGAGCAAGGCCCTGATCACCACTCGCGAATATCGCCGCGAATGGCGCAGCAGTTGGCCGATTGAGCTGCGCGGCATGAGTGAAGCGGAGGCGTGGACATTGGTTGAGCAACGTTTGCGCCAACTCCGCATCGAGCAACTGGTCAGCGCTCGCCAGCAACTCGACCCGCTGCTCATGGCTACGAGCGGCAACCCCAAAGCCATCACCATGACCTTGGGCCTCATCAAGTATGAGCGGCGCCCGCTCCAAGAGGTGGTAGACGATCTCTACGCGGCGCGTGGCGAACTCTTTGACGATCTCTTTGCGCGCGCATGGGCGCTGCTCGACGAAGCGGCGCGGCGCATTCTACTCGTTGCCACCTTCTTTCCCACTAGCGCCAGCGCCGACGCGCTCAGCGCCAGCGCCGACGCGCACGGTTTTGCCTTTGATCGCGCCATCGAACGCCTCGTAGATCTCGCCCTGCTCGACGTGTACCAGAGCGATCTTGGCAGCCCGGTGCGTTACGCGCTTCACCCGCTGGTGCGGGCGTTTGCGGCAGGACATAGCACCAGCCAAAGCGAATTTACGGTTAGCGCACGCCGACGCTGGGTTGATTGGCATGCCAAGCTTATCGATGGGCTTCGTCATAGCTGGCAAGATCTCAAGAAATTGCAAATGCTTGATGCCGACCATGACTCACTTTTTACGGCAATTGATTGGGCTATTGCAAACCATGCTACCAGTCAAGCGATAGAGATGACAATCAACATCTATTTTTATTTGTATATACGAGGTTTTTGGAATCAGGGAATTTTACTACTCCATGCAGCTAATGTTGCTCATGCATTCAACGATCTAGAAAATGAAATAACATTATTAGCATACTATACTCGTATTCTCTGTCAACAAAATAATCTGAAAGAAGCAGCACGTTATCTTTCACGTTTAGAGCAACTTCAACAAACAGTGCAAGACAGAATTATTGAAGAGCGCTTGAAATATACACAAGCCCTCTTTTTGATGCGCAGTAAGAATTTACGGCAAGCTGCCGAACTTTGGGATAGAGTAGTCGAAATGACCACTTCAGAACATCGCAAAGTGTCATCGCGCCAATGGCAAGCAACATGCCTGTTCCTTGATGGTCAGATCGATGCCGCTGAAGATCTGATGCGTACCGCATTACAGGCGGCTCGTGAGCGTAATCTTGAACGGGGCATCATGTACGGCATCTACAAACTAGGCGCAATCAGCCTCATACGGCACGATACGCAGCAGGCATCATCGCTGCTCGAAGAGAGCTTAATGCGTGCGCGTGAACTTGGTGATCGGCGCAACATCGGCAATACGCTCGTTCTCTATGCCAAACTGCATGGGTTACGCAACAATCCCGCCGCGGCCCAAGCCGCGCTCAGCGAAGCGCTAGATCTCTTTGAGCGTATGGGCATGTCACTCGAACTTGCCGAAGCACGCGAGGCGCTGCGCGAGTTGCAAGACCATGCTCTGAAGCAATAGCATAGGAGGTGGCGCGTTGGCTTCGACAGGCTCAGCCAACGACGTGGCGCGGCGCGTTGGCTGAGCTTGT
>RSAS01000730.1 GCA_003934145.1 Candidatus Viridilinea halotolerans
GGAAGAGATCGAGATTCCTGGCGTTGCAATGCGATTCCAGAAGGGGGCGCACACATTTTCTGTCCGCCCTTAAACCGGCGAGGGGGGGTGGGGCGCCGCCCTACAGATTCCAGTCACACCCACTACATTTGACGGCAGTGCCGTTTCATCGAGAAGCATGTGGAAGCGCGTCCCGCGTCTCGCCTCATCGCCCCACCAGTCGCGCATAGAGCGCCCGGAAGCCCTGGCCAAGCTGGTCGTAGCCAAAGTTGGCCACCACCTTTTCGCGGCCAAATTCAGCAAAACGGCGGCGCAATGCGCTGTCTTCACCCAGGATACGCACCTTCGCGGCGTAGGCCGCCACATCGTCGCGGGCGACCAAAAAGCCACTCTGTCCCTCGTCTACCACCTCGGGTAACGCGCCCGCGTTGGTAGTCACCACGGGCCGCCCGCAAGCGAGGGCCTCCGCCGGGGCGATGCCGAAGCCTTCAAGCCGCGAAGGGAAGAGGAGCATGTCGCAACTCTGGTAGGCGGCCACCAGTCCGGCGCGGTCGGGCGAGCCGATGTTGACCATGCGCGGATGGGGCGGGCGCATCTCGTTGCCTTGGAAGCCGCCGGTATAGTAGAGGACGTAGTCTTCCGGCAGGTGCGCCATAATCTGCGGCAGCAGATCGAAGCCTTTACGGCGGGTGCGATTGCCCACAAAGAGCAGACGCACGCGACCTGGGGCTGGGGGCAGGCCATCATCGCGGCGCACCAAATTGGGAGTTGGAGTAAATACGGTCGTATCAATGCCATCAAAAATCAACACACTATCAGCCCGCCCATAGGTCTGCTCGACCTGACGTTGGGTAAAGCGGCTGACACAGACGACCGCATCGGCATAGGCCACCGAGAGGCCGTCGTAGCGTGATTCAACCAGCCGATAGAAGAGACGCTGGGCCAATGAGCTGTAGGGTTGCAGATCGGGATCGGTAGTGAGGTGATGCACAGTAGTCACTACAGGCAACCCGGTCGCCTTGAAGCTAAAGGCAACTCGTGAGCGCCCCTGCACCAGATCAAAGCCGCGCCACCAGTCGGCGGGCATGCCCTTGGGAATAAGGGCGGGCAGAAAATTGTAGACTTCGGGCAGACGCAACAACTCCGGGCGCAGGCCCGCCAGGCGCACCGCCCGGGCGATATTTTGGATGCCAAAATCGACGCCGCCGCGGCCCATGGGTGAAATGTAGAGCGGTCTGATCGTCATAGTTGAGCCTACGCAAGAATCGAGGAGCAAAAGAATCTGGAAGGGGAGGGGCTA
>RSAS01000793.1:0-2553 GCA_003934145.1 Candidatus Viridilinea halotolerans
TGAGGTCTATGCTCTCCCTTATTTGAAAGGTATTGGGGCATGGCCCCCGAAAAATTTCCCCTTCCGGCGGGGTTTAAGGGGTTTTGCGGAGGGGCTAAGCCCTCCGCACCTCCCGTCAAACGGTAAAGTACATTGCCGCGCAGCGAAACCATGTCTAAAGAGAAGAATGTAGTACCTTAGTCACTTGACGCCTACGACTCTTACTTCACCTATGCTGAAAATGATTATCAGGTAGCCAACGCAGCGTTCAGCCAACTATCAGACGCCTTATCAGCACTACAACGCCATCCGCTTGCCTAAGTTGTGTGCCAAGTTACGTTTACTTTCCTGTGAAATGGTTTACAACTTCAATTATCATGCAGCTATGACTCTTCTCCTGTCATAAAGTGTTTTAGCTCATCAGAAAGGGCTAAAAGCTGGTACTATTGACAAGAAGGGGTGACTCCCTTTACACTGCTCCTACCTTTTGCTGCAAGGCTGATGTCAGGTCTTTCGCAAAAGAGGCACGGCCCTTGCCATCATGCAGCTTCACCATTGCCACTGGCGCGTAACCGAGCAGCTACGTCCAGTGACGCTCCTTCAATGATGTGAAGCTGATGTATGGCTGACGCTTGCAGACAGTCCGATCCTATGGTATAGTCAGCAAACTCCCCCGCACCGACTACTCTGTAGTCAAACGACACCAGGAGCGTGTCAAGGGCTACAAGGCCCGAACTACCTGCGTCGCGGGGCTTCAAGTGAGGTGGAATGCTCCATGATCGAGCTTAATCGTAACCGCATGCCTGGGCAGCCCCAGAGCGATGTTGAGCAGCTTAAGCAGATAGCTGCCAGCCGCCGTGATCGCTATCGGCAACAGCAACATTCCGTTGCCGATCTGAGTCGGTTAGTTGTCAACCTGCTAACGTCTCCCAAACTCTGGTTCGCCCACCTCCCGCTTCGCTTTTTGCTCCACAGCATCGTCGCCTTGGTCTTGCCGCTTGCCCTTCTCTTGAGCCAACTACCCGCACGTTCCCCCGCAACGGCCCCCGTTGCCTCCGAGTCGAGTGCTGTCTACACCGACCAGCACCATGATGCCGGGATTGGTTCAGTAGATGTGTCTGGCCGTGATACCCTGGCTGTCCTTGGTGATCCACCGCTCGAAGAGAGCGATGCTCTGCCCGTGCCGATTTCGTTGGTGCCAGTGAGTGATGTCCTCGCCCCGACAATTGTAGGTGCTACGATTGCCGGTGACGTGGTACGCATGCGTAATGGCCCTGGCTTGGCCTATGATGAAGTGAGCCGCATTAACGGCGGTGAGAGTGTTGAAGTATTGGCACGCCACGAAGAGTGGCTGCAGTTGCGCCGCGAGGGCGATGCCACCCTCTATTGGGTTGCCTCCGAGTTGGTGGATGTGCCCGAAGCTGTCCTCTATACGCTTGATCAGGTGCCTTCCGAAACCATCCCGCCGCCGCCGCCACCCAAGATAGCCGTGGTGCGCGAGCAGAATCTTAACCTGCGCGATGGCCCCGGTACCAACTATGTCAGCATGGCGCGTATGAGCGCCGGTCAAGAGCTTACCCTGGTCCAACAGTACAATGGTTGGTTCTTGGTTGAGTATGGCACGCAGTATGGCTGGGTTACCACCGATTTCCTTGAGATTGTGCCCGGGGTGATTGAACGCGTGCCTGAGGCGACGACTATTCCTGATCCTAACCCGCCCCTAGTGGGTACGGTGCTGGAAAACTCGGTCAACATGCGCCGTGGCCCCGGTTCGGCCTATGATCGCGTTGGCTCGGTCAACGCGGACACCGGCGTAACGCTGCTTGCTCGCCACCGCGATTGGTACAATGTGCAACTGAGCAACGGCACCAAGGCGTGGATCTTCTCTGACTTGCTGCGGGTCTCGCCTATGGCGGCTCGCCGCGTACCCGTCACCAACAACATTCCTGCCCTGCCGGTGCGTACTCCGGCGACAGTGGCGCGTACCACCACCACTGGTGGTGGTGGTGGCACGGCGGCCCCCGTGTATGTTCCGGCCAGCGGTGATGTGGCGAGTTTCGCGGTGCAGTTTGTCGGCTCGCGTTATGTGTGGGGCGGTACCAGCCCCAGCGGCTTTGATTGCAGCGGCTTGTCCACCTATGTCTACCGCCAGTTTGGTGTTCATCTCCCGCGTACCGCCGCCTCGCAGTATAGTTCGCGTGTCGGGGCAATGATCGGCGGGATGGGCAACCTTGCTCCCGGCGACCTCATGTTCTTCGCCACTGGTCGCGGTGGCATCTCCCACGTCTCCATTTACATCGGTGGTGGTCAAATGGTTCACGCCATGACCCCGCGCTACGGCGTGCAAATCTCCAGCATCTGGAGCGGCTACTGGCAGAGTACCTACGTCGGTGCGGTGCGTCCGTATCGCTAGGCTGAGCTTTGCTTGGATACTCACACAGCAGTTCCCTCCCGCCACATTGTGGCGGGAGGGAACTGCTGTGTTTATAGGCTGTGCTTTGTGCGGAAAGGGCGCGCGCGGTAACTAGGTTCCCGCGCATTCTCCCGCCGTCCGGCGGGGTGTGGGGCTGCGCC
>RSAS01000793.1:2653-6148 GCA_003934145.1 Candidatus Viridilinea halotolerans
CCACAAAACCTGCTCAAAAGGGTGCGCGCGGGAACTTGGTTCCCGCGCATCCTCCTACCGTCCGGCGGGGTGTGGGGCTGCGCCCCACAAAACCTGCTCAAAAGGGTGCGCGCGGGAACTTGGTTCCCGCGCATCCTCCCCCCGTCCAAAGGGGTGTGGGGCACCGCCCTACAGATTCCAGTCACACCCAAATCTTTATAACGCGCCACAAAAAAGGAAAGGTATTATGAAGGGACTAATTCTCAGCGGAGGCAAAGGAACACGCCTGCGCCCGATTACCTATACGAGCGCCAAACAACTGGTGCCGGTCGCTAATAAGCCGGTACTCTTTCGTGTCATTGAAGCGATCCGCGATGCGGGCATCAGCGATATTGGGATTGTGATTGGCGATACGGGCGATGAGATTCGCGCCGCCGTGGGTAATGGCAAACGTTGGGATGTGCGCATTACCTACATTCCCCAAGATGAGCCGCGTGGCTTGGCTCACGCCGTGAAGATCAGCCAAGACTTCATTGGCACTGAGCGCTTTGTGATGTTCCTGGGCGATAACTGCATCCAGGGTGGCATCAGTAGCTTGATCGAACAGTTTGGTCATAGCACGTACAATGCCCAAGTTGTGCTCAAACAGGTAGCCGATCCGCGCTCCTTTGGGGTGGCTGAACTTGATGACGAAGGCCGCATCGAGCGCCTTGTAGAAAAACCGCGTGAACCACGCAGTGATCTTGCGCTCGTGGGGATCTACATGTTTGACCACCATATCTTTGAGGCGGTCAATAAGATCAGCCCCTCGCTGCGCGGCGAACTCGAGATCACCGATGCCATCCAATGGCTCATCACGGCGGGGCACCAGGTCTTCCCCTACATTCACGAGGGTTGGTGGATTGATACCGGCAAAAAAGACGACATGCTGGAGGCCAACCGGCTCATCCTTGAAGAGTTGACCCCGGAAGTGCAGGGCTATGTTGACCGCGACTCGCAATTGATTGGCAAAGTGATTGTGGAATCAGGTGCCGAGATTATCAACTCGACGATTCGCGGCCCGGCGATCATTGGCGAGAAGACGCGCATTCTCAATGCCTATGTGGGGCCGTTTACTTCAATTTACCATCATTGTCATGTTGAAGATAGCGAAATCGAGCATAGTATCGTACTGGAGCATAGTAGCATCCGTGGTCTACCTGGGCGCTTGGAGGATAGCCTCGTCGGGCGCAACGTCGAAATCGGGCGCAGCCCCCTCAGGCCCAAGGCCTATCGTCTGCTTTTAGGGGATAATTCGACCGTCGGGGTGTTGTAGCGTTGCCGCCGGTGGGTGCGCGAGGGAACGAGGTTCTCGCGCGCACCCTTCGACATGTATCTAACGGGTGGCAGCCAAGCGTAAGCCCAGCCAAAGCCCCAAGGCAAAGCCAGCAAGCAGGCTAAGCAGGCTAAACATCGCCGCCGGGCCATAGACAAGCGCAGCGGCACGCATTGCTCCCGCCAAGAGTAGCGCAATGATCCAGCCTAGGAAAAAGAGCCGTTGGCGCACTTCTGGCCCAAACCATTGCGGGCGCTCTTGGGCGAGAAGGTAGCCGATACCACCGGCGATAACGATCAGCAACAGGTTCGTGGTCAGAATTTGCATAGCGCCTCTGGAATGTTTGCGGCCAATGACTTGAGTTCCATGCGCCACCCTGCTAGAATGAGCGTAGACGCACGTTGGGTGGTGGCAGCGCCACTCGCATTACGTTAGCCCCCAGGTGGGCTTTGGGGCGTAGCCCCAAAGCGGGTTCTAGGGCGGTAGCCCTAAAGGTAATGCCGCGTGGGGCGTAGCCCCCAGTTTATTATTCGGGTGTGACCAAAATGTGTGGCTAGGGTGCGCAGGGAACCTGGTTCCCTCGCACCCTTCATCAGTCCGAAGGGTTGTAGGGCACCGCCCTATAGATTCCAGTCACACCCTTATTATCCCCTAGTGTACGGCATGTCAGAACTAAAAGACAAATTGGTCTTGGTGGTGGACGATGAGCCGCGTATGGTGAGTTTCATGCGCCTCAACTTGGAACTAGAGGGCATGCGCGTGGCGACAGCCGCCAATGGACGCGAGGCGGCAGATCAGGTGCGTGAGCATATGCCCGATGTGGTGTTGCTCGATGTGATGATGCCCGTCATGGATGGCTTTGAGGCGTTACGTCGCATCCGCGAATTCTCGCAGGTGCCGGTACTCATTCTCACGGCACGCGACGAAGAGGAGGATCGCGTGCGTGGCCTCGAATTGGGTGCCGATGACTATATTGGCAAACCCTTCAGCCATCGTGAACTGGTTAGTCGCATCCGGGCGGTGTTGCGCCGCCACTATACCGCCCCGCCGGTGCCGCAGACGATGGTGCAGGTGGATGAACGCCTGAGCATCGATTTTGCCCGTCGTGAGGTACTCGTTGTGGGCCAGCGGGTCAATTTACGCCCCACCGAATACCGTCTGCTCTACCATCTCGTGCAGAACGCGGGCTATGTGCAAACCCACGAGATGCTGCTCTCCAAAGTCTGGGGGCCGGAATACCGCGACGAAAACCACTACCTGCGCCTCTACATTACCTACCTGCGCCAAAAGATCGAGCAAGACCCCGGCAGCCCCAAGTATATCCTGACCGAGCGCGGGGTGGGGTATCGTTTTGTTGATTTTGCTGGGCGCTGAGGCGGGGGCAATGCCTGTCAGGTAAGAAGGGTGTGACCAAAAGGCGTAGCAAGGGTGCGCGAGGGAACTAAGTTCCCTCGCATCATCCCATCGCCCGGCAGTGCGTGAGGCGCAGCCCTACAAGTTTTGGTCACACCCAAGTAAGAAGTGTTTCTTGACGCAAGGGCGCAAGGTTTTCGGTGTAGGTACAGGTACAGGTACGCCAAACCTTAACGGCTTTGCGTGAGCTTATTTGACAGACTTCACGCATCCACCAAGCTCAACATAAGCGTACGCAACTGGCGCAGGCGGCGGTCGAGACCTTCGGGGCGTAGGTGGAGATCGTCGCGGATCTGGCTCAACTGGAGGCGGAAGGTGTTGAGCGGGCCTTTATCTTGCTCTGCGCTGAAGTGGTAGGCCTGATCAAGTGCGCGGTAGACCAGCAGCATGGCGCGGTCGGCCTCTTCAAACTGGTTGGTTTGCAGGGCGAGGAGCGCATCATCAAGCTGCACAACAGCACGCAGGAGGTAGAGGTCACTGCGCAGATGGCGCTGCTGATCCTCGAGATCGATCAGCGCAAGGCGTAGTAGATTTTCGCTCAGATCAGCGGGCAGACTAGAGGCGGGAGTGTTGGCGGGCGGCGCAGTAGGCGGGGCGGTGGGCGCCACCGCCGCTATGGTAGCTGTTGTGGGCGGTAGGGCGGGCGCAAAGAGCAACCCCTGGAGTAACAGGCTGAGGGCTACTGCTACGAGTGCCGTCATGACAAACGGCAGCACGACACCGAGCCGCGAACGCACGGTCGAAACCGGCTGCTCAGCGGGCGTTGGGGGCGGCTGCCGCTCGTCGGA
>RSAS01000633.1 GCA_003934145.1 Candidatus Viridilinea halotolerans
TGCAATGCGATTCCAGAAGGGGGCGCACACGTTTTCTGTCCGCCCTTAAACCCCTTTGGGGGAGGGGTTTAAGGGGAGGGCTTCGTCCTCCCTTTCACGATTCTTTATCTGAAGCACGAGAGCAACTCCTACCCGATTAAAATTTGCTCCTCCGGGTAGTGCAACACGTCTGGCCGTCCGCCGGAGCGGGCGATGGCGACGATGACGGTGAGGGCACCTAAACGCCCCCAGAACATCACGAAGCAGATCACCAACTGGCCAAACAGGTTCAGTTGGCTGGTCATGCCTAGGGTGAGCCCGCAGGTGGCAAAGGCCGAAACGACCTCGAAGGTGACGCGATCGAGCGGGGCATCGTGGGTCATTAGGATGAGCCAGATCGCCAAACAGACGATGAAGAGGCTCACGGTGAGCACGGCTGCCGCTTTACGCATGGTGCCGACTGCCAGCGTACGTCCACCAAATTGGGCCTGCTGCTGGCCACGGGCAAAACTCCAGAGCGAGATGGTGAGCGCCGCGAAGGTGCCGGTGGTGATACCGCCGCCCATCGAGGCGGGCGCACAGCCGATGAACATCAGGATGATCAAGGTCAACTGCGTGGCCGGGGTCATCGCGGCGAAATCGGGCAGACCGACAAAGCCCGCCGTGCGCGCCGAAATCGACTGGAAGAGGCTGAGCAGCACTTGGCGCGTGAAGGGTTCATTGGCGAGCGTACCGCCCGGACGCTGCTCGGCAAGGCCAATGTTGAGCGCGCCAAAGAGCAGCAGAAAGAGTACCACGAGCATGGTGAGACGGGTGTGCAGCGAGAAATGGCGGATGCGCCAAAAACTGAGCAACTCGGCCAGCACAGGAATGCCCAGCCCGCCCAAGAAGATCAGGCTGCCCAAAATGATCACGCTCACATTGTCGAGCGGCACGCCTTCCGGGTAGCCCGGCGTCCCGCTGAAGAGATCGAAGCCCGCATTGCAAAACGCCGAGACAGCATGAAAGATAGCGTAAAAAGCCGCCTGCGCATCGGTCAGGCGTGGATCGCTGCGCCAGTGAAAAAAGAGCAGCAGGGCGCCCAGCCCCTCGATCAGCAGCACCGTCAGCAGCACACGGATGCTGAGGCGCACAATCGCCGCCGGGGCGAGCAGGCCCAGCGAATCGCTGAGCGCCAAGCGGTCGGTGAGGCTAATGCGCCGCCCCAGCAGGCGCAGCACCACCACCGCCACCACCATAAAACCCACGCCGCCCATCTGAATAAGCAGCAGCAGCGCGATCTGACCATAGATCGAAAGATCGGCACCGGGGGTAATGATCGAAAGGCCGGTGACGGTAAGCGCCGACGTTGCGGTAAAGAGCGCCTCATTCCACTTCAGCGCATGGGTGCGCCCCTCAAAGGGAAGAATAAGCGCCAAGGTGCCAAGCAAGACCAGCACCACCAACCCCAGCACTAAGCGTAGTGCGGGAGTTGTGGTGCGCAAGCGGCGGCGGGTGGGGAGGGAATTGGGGGGCATGGGGCTTTCGGGTATAGCGTTTTTGGGACGATCCGGGTCGGGTGTCAAGGGTTTTCTTGGTTAGACGCGAGAACATGACGACCTGCTAGGTGTGCGCCGTGCAGCCGTCAGTGGTACCGCAAAAATCCTCACGGCGCGCACCTGGCAGGTCTGCAAGCGGCTCTTTAGACCTAGCAGGTGGGGCGCGGTGGACTGTTTGGCGTACCACAAGCGGCTGCACGCGCCCCACCTGCCAGGTCGATGGGCCCTGCGCAGGGCTGGAAACTCGCCAAAAAGTCCCGATACATCAATGGGTAGCATGTGTTTCATTTCATCGCCTCCCGCACGTCACCCAATCAAAATCTGCTCTTCCGGGTATTGCACCAGATCGTGGCGGGTGCGTGGTTGGGCAATGATCACAATAATCGTTAGGGCGCCTAAACGCCCCCAGAACATCATCAGGCAGATCAACAGTTGACCAAAAATATTAAGCTGACTAGACATGCCCATCGAGAGGCCACAGGTGGCAAAAGCCGAGACCACCTCGAAGACAACGATGTCAAGCGGAGCGTCGTGGGTGACGAGAATGAGCCAGATGCTAAGGGTGATCACAAAGAGGCTAATGGTAAGGACGGCTGCCGCTTTGCGCATGGTGCCGACGGCTACGGTGCGTCCGCCAAACTGGGCCTGCTGGTGGCCACGGGCGTAACTCCAGAGCGAAATGGTGAGCGCCGCAAAGGTGCCGGTGGTGATGCCGCCACCCATCGAGGCGGGCGAACCGCCAATGAACATCAGGGCGGTGAGTAGCACATGGGTCGCTTCGCTGATCGCGTCGGTGTCGGCAATGCCATCAAAGCCGCCCGAGCGGGCCGAAATGGATTGGAAGATACTGACGAGAATCAGGCGCGTCAGCGGTTCCTCGGCCATGCTCGCCCCTGGACGGCTCTCGGCGATGCCGATGTTGAGTGCGCCGAAGAGCAACAGAAAGACGACGACGCGTAGGGTGATGCGCGTGTGGAGCGAGAAGCGGCGGATGCGCCAGAAGAGAAAGAGATCGCCCAAGACCGGAATGCCCAGGCTGCCTAGAAAGATCAGCGCTCCAAAGACCACCAAACTCAAAGCATCACGCGGGATGCCATCGGGGTACCCAGGAGTACCACCAAAGAGATTGAAACCCGCATTGCAAAAGGCCGAAATGGCGTGGAAGAGCGCATAGAAGGCCGCTTCGGTATCGCTCAGGCGCTCATCGTTGCGCCAATGCAGGTAGAGAATAAGCGTCGCCACCGCCTCAATCAGAATGACGGTGACGAGGACGCGCATCGCGAGACGCACAATCGCGGCGGGGGCGAGCAGGCCAAGCGAATTGCTCAGCGTAAGCCGATCGATCAGGCTAATGCGTCGCCCGAGGAGCAAAAGCACCAAAACGGCGCCCACCATGAAGCCAATGCCGCCAATCTGGATCAGCAGCAGCAGGATCACCTGCCCAAAGCGTGAAAGATCCTCACCTGGCTCAATAATCGTCAAGCCAGTAACACTCAACGCCGAAGTCGCCGTAAAGAGCGCCTGGTTCCAAGTAAGCGGCTGCTGTCCGCCCGACACGGGCAACATCAGCGCAACCGTACCCAAAAAGACCAGCGCGATCAGACCGAGCATCAGGCGTACGGGAACGGGAATGGGTTTCGTTTGGCCTTTAGGTCGTTGTCTGTTCATTTGGGGAGGGGTGTGTGCGGGAACCAGGTTCCCGCGCACACCCGCGAGGGAAAGGGGCGCACGGGAACCAGGTTCCCGCGCACACCCGCGTGGGGAAGGGTGTGTGAGGGAACCCGGTTCCCTCGCATCCCGCGTGGGGAAGGGTGTGTGAGGGAACCCGGTTCCCTCGCATCCTCCCGCAGTCCAACAGAGGGTACTTAGTACTACACCTGACTACAAAAACTACTAATCGAAGGATCAGTACCAATAATGACAATCATATCACCCCGCGCAAAGAGCAGATCAGCAGCGGGGGTGACAATCATCTGGCTATCGCGGCGAATCGCCAGCACGTTGATATTGAAACGTTTACGCAGGCTACTCATCATCAGCGACTGGCCAATCAGCCATTCCGGCACATTGATCTCGGCCACACTAAAGCCCGCGCCCAGTTCGAGGTGATCCAGCACTTGCGGCTCGGCCAAGCGCCATGCCAGGCGCGCCCCCGCCTCGTGTTCGGGCAGCACCACCTCATCGGCCCCGACGCGCAGCAGAATCTGCTGTTGGCGCTCGCTCACCGCCTTGCAGACCACCCGACGGGCACCGAGATTCTTCAGCGTTACCGTCGTCATCAAATTGCTCTCAAAGTGGGTGCCGATGGCCACCACGACCGTATCAAACGAGAGAATATCCACCGCGAGCAGCGCGTCCTCATTGGTCGAATCGAGGGCGACAATCTGCGTAATGCGGTCGGCCAGATTTTGCACAATCTCCGGGCTACGATCAATACCCAGGACACTATAGCCGCGTTCGATCAAATTGAGGGCCACGGCGCTGCCAAAGCGGCCCAAGCCGATGACCGCAAACTCGTGACCTGCATGGCGTTTCATGATGCTGCCTCCGGCGCTAGTTGTTTACTTTGGGATGGTTTCGCCTTGCGGCGATCGGCGTTACCGTTTGGGTGTGACTGGAATCTGTAGGGCGGTGCCCTACACCCCTGCGGACTGGAGAGGGGTGCGAGGGAACCAGGTTCCCTCGCGCACCCTTCCTACACGTTTTGGTCACACCCAAAAGAGTTTTCTTGGGGGAGGCGCAGCCTCCCCCAAACCCCCGCCGGGGGCTTAACTTAATGCGTATGGGGCCATGACGGTAAAGGGGCTACGAGCCATCCCTTTGGGGGGTATTGTACCCGTTTTGGGAGGGCATCAGGTGAAGCCTGCGCCTGGTTAGGGCTACGCCAACGTCACCTCCGGTGGGGCTTCGGGAAGCAGTACACGCCCTGTGCCAACACGGCCTACTTCAGCGGCAGCATGGGTAGCGCCACCTTTAGCGTCGTGGCGGCTACGCCTGGCTACGCCTCCACTCCTGCCCCTGGCAACACAATCAACCTGGGGAGCGTCCAGGTGGGCAGCAGCGTCACCACGACGCTCACCATCAGTGAGACTGGCAACATGACGTTGACCCTGAGCAACCCGCAGATCAGCGGCGCGGGGGCCAGCCACTTCCGCCTCGCCAGTAGCCCCAGTTTCCCGCTGAGCATCCCCGACGGCGGGGCCAGCGCGACGCTGCTGGTAACCTGTGCGCCCACCACCACGGGTACCTTGAGTGCCACGCTCACCATGGCCACCAACGATCCAGCCCAAGCCAGCGCGAGCTACCCGCTGACCTGTACGGGGCTAGCGGCTGACGACGGGCGTATGCGCGTCTTCTTGCCTCTCGTGAGGCGGTAAGGAGGGCACTAGATGCCCCCCTGCCTACGGGGGGATGTATGAGAGAGGGCGGCTGCGCATACGCAGTAACCTTAAGCCCTCCGGCGGGGGTTCGGCCCCGCAAAAGCACCCTTCCGGCGAGGTTTTAGGGGCTCTGCAGGCCCCGTAAGCACATACCTATGGGGGCGGCTATGCCGCCCCCATAGGTATGTACTGGTGCGCACGGGAACCAAGCCACCACCATGCCACCAAAAAGCGCAGTCTACCGTAACTTTTCGCCCCTTCCAGCGGTATACATGTAGAGATTCAACGTTGGGTCTCTTCCATAGATACCAGGAGTAAGTTATGGGCGAGTATCAGTCACGGATCAAGGAACTGCCGCTTAGCGACCAGCCACGCGAACGTTTGGTGCTTGTTGGCGCAAGTGCGCTCAGCGATGCCGAACTCTTAGCCATCCTCTTGCGCGTCGGTGTGCCCGGCCTCAACGTCCTCCACCTAGCCCAACGCCTGCTCAGCGAGAGCGGCGGATGGCCGGGGTTGTTGCGCACCGACCATCACGATCTCTGCCAGCGCCACGGCATGGGCGCCGCCAAAGCCGCCACCGTAAAGGCCGCCTTAGAGATTGGGCGGCGGCTGTTGCTCTGCGGCCCCGACGAGCGCATGCAGATCAAAAGCCCCGCCGATGCCGCGACGCTGCTGATGGTCGAGATGGGCCACCTTGATCAAGAGCATCTGCGCGCCGTCCTGCTCGACACCAAGAATCGCGTGCAGCAAGTGGCCACGATTTACATTGGCTCCGTCAACAGCGCCCAGGTTCGCGTCGGCGAGATCTTCAAAGAGGCCATCCGGCGCAACAGCGCCGCGCTCATTGTGGCCCACAATCATCCGAGCGGCGACCCCACCCCCTCGCCCGAAGACGTTCTCGTCACACGCCAAATCGTCGAGGCGGGCAAACTACTTGATGTGGAATGTCTGGATCACCTCGTGATCGGACGGGGGCGCTATGTGAGCATGCGCGAACGCGGCTTGGGATTTACGGTGTGATTGTCGGATCTCACGTAACCCCGGAATAGAATCGCATCTCACGTACCAAGGGAATTCGCCTACCCAATACTGATTTTGGAACCTCCAGAAGGGGGGAGGGCTTTGCCCATGCGCATTAACGTAAGGGGCCTGCGGCCCCTAAAACCCTGCTGGAAAGGGAATTTTTTTTCGGGGGCCATGCCCCCGAACCCCCGCCGACAGGCCCGCCAGAGGCTTACG
>RSAS01000828.1 GCA_003934145.1 Candidatus Viridilinea halotolerans
CCGCCGAGCCGCCGCGAGACGGGCAGTGGGGGGATTATGCAACAGTCTCCTTCATCGCGGGGCAGTAGATCGAAGAGGGTCGCACCAGATACACTATGGTTTCAGGCGATTGGTGAGCGCAAAACGCAGCTTGGTGAATGACCGTGTATACTGTTGCGATTTCGTGAATCTGGTAAAATCGTGTCGCCATGATCAACTGAGCGCAGTATAGCAGGTGTTTGAGCGGGATGCAAGGGCTTTCAGATGGGGAGATACGTCATGGCAAGACCTCGTAAGGCCAAAGCGTTCGCTGCTCCCTATCGCTGTTCACGTGGATCATCAGGTGGCGGATGCCAACCACCACGCACCCAAAGACGTCGGGCGCGTATGATTGCACCGTCATCGTGCCAGGCATCATTCATATCGAGACGTTGGATGGTCGCTCGGCCAAGCGGCGTTGTTCCACTGATGCGCTGCCCATCAGCAGACCAGACAAAGTGGTCAGACCACGCGTCGCGGCGAGGGTTAAAGAGGGGAACGCTGGCTTGGGTCACCGGATCGATGCCATCAACGAAATGATAGCGACGACCGTTGCAGCGATGACAGGCAAGCGCAAGGTTCTCTTCTTCGTCAGTGCCACCCAACGATTGAGGGATAAGGTGGTCGAAGGTAAAGAGTGCAGCGCTGGCTTCTTCAGATGAGTGACAGTATTCGCACAAGAAGCGAGCGCGTCTACGAATGCGTTGACGTAGAGCCTGGTTGATGGTCATGACTCGGCAATGATACGTGCATTCATTAAGGTAAAAATTCGATCAAGTTCAGTCAGTCCTGCCAATTCTGTCGTCTCTTCTGGCGTCAACAGGTAGTTCTTTTGGCGTTCAATGAGCATCTCGAGCCGTGTTTGCAGGTCATGGTTAAACTTAAAGAGCTTGAGTCCGCGAATTTTGTGTAGTTCTATCCCTGTTTCAATCCAAGAGGAGGGCTGAACCATTGTTTGTGTGACCATGAGCAGGTGTCTCTTTCGCGATCTGAAGTACCTCCATGGTAGCCTATCCGACGACGTTCTTCAAGTGGCTGGTGGTCTTCTTCATGGCGGTTGCAACGTCCCGATAGGCTCAGGTAGCATCTGCAGATGACGCAGATTATTGCTTTCTCATCTGCGTCATCTGCGGACGATGCTCTGCCACTCAAGCGACGGCAAATTCGGTGAAGGGGCGTTTCTGCGGCGAGTAAAAGGCCAATACTATCGATTCCTTAGCAATTCCCGCATTGAGAAGTTGTTGAACAATCTTTTGATCGGTGTTGTCAACCTCAACCCAAATCTTGTCGTTGTAAATACGCAAATGTGCAATGATGTGGTGAATGCGCTCAATCCCGTTCCATCCGCTGTCGAGCAGTAGGTAGTGATCATGGGCGGTATCAAAAATGGGTAAGGTTTCCGCATGATCTCGTACACTGGATTCGGCAAGATTGCTCAATACACGGGTAATCACCTGTCGGTAGAGGGGAAGTGCTTCCATTCCAGGATCCTTTCCGCGCTAATATCAACGACGATCAGACGAATCTGCACATCGTCAGCAATAATCCGACCGAACTCTTGGGCAAACACGTTCGACGCCGTCTCCATATCCACTGCGAGATAGAGCAGCCGTTGTGGATCAGTCTGGCGCATCCAAGTGCGATAGAGCAAATACTGACCAATTGCGTGCTGTAAATCTGTGAGGATCGATAGACCTGTGAAGGTCTTTATCTCTACCGCAATGGTTTTGATGTCTCGTTCTGCAGCTAGAGTAATATCAAAACTGGCTTGTTCTGCGCCAAGATCGACATAGGCATCTTTCCCACCATATTCGATGCGATATGGATCGTGCGTAATCGTCCATCCATCGGCAATGATCGCCGCCTTGACAGCGTGGTGATAGATGTCTCGTGCAGGCATAACCTAGCTTTTGCTGCTCTTATGCTGGATTGACCGATACCATGATTATTGTAGCACAAGGGCGGGACGTGCTAGAATGGGATAGCATGGATAGGTACGTATCGGAGGGTGAACTACGATGACGATGGCGGTGCCCTACAACCCCGCCGGAAAGGGGGAACTGCGGGGGAACCAGGTTCCCCCGCACCCCCTACCTACACATTTTGGTCACACCCAAACCAAACGAGGTGAACCATGACGGCTACAGTGGCGCAGGTGCTTACCCTGGTGCGGCAATTAAGCCCCCGTGAGCAACTAGAACTCATCCAAACATTGGCTGCTTTGGCTCAAGAAACACTAGATTCTCAATCAAATAATGTGCTTGACGTAGAATCGGATCCAATGTTGGAAATCATTGGTGCGTATGCTCATGATATTCCACTCATTGACGATATTGCACCAAGTGCATTCGGGGCAAATGCCCGCTCGAACTGGCTGGCTACGACGTGAGCAAACTGCCCATGGCGCACCTCTGCCGCAGTCAGTTGCTCGGGGTACCCCCGGAGCAAGAAGCGGGGATAGTCCCAAAGGGGTAACGTTCACCGCTAAAGCCGGTGTCAGTTATTTTGAGGTGGAAGTCTTTTTTGATCCATTTTATCAGTATGGCGATGCTACGCCAGAGGGAGTGCAAGAACAACGCGACTTCATCTTGGGCTATTGCACCACTCAGCAATTACTTCTCGTAGTCTATACTGAGTATCAAATGGCCTGCGGGCCAGTGGCCCGTGAGAAACAAAAGTTCTGTCACCCTGAGCGCAGCGAAGGGTCTCTCATCAGTCGAAAAGAGATGCTTCGCTGCGCTCAGCATGACGGAGGCGTTTGTTTCTCAGGAGCGAGGAGATCGCACGCGTAGTATCTCTGCTAGGCATGCCACTCGTGCTGAGAGGAAGTTGTATGAGTCAGCCTGATTTCCCCAGCCAATTGAATTTGCGTCCGCGTCCGTCTCGGTCGTTGCAGATCGAGATACCGGTTGATGTCTATGCATCGCTAGAACGAGTAGCCACTGGACGTGATATGGATGCTGCTGCGTTGGCTAAGCTCTACATTGGCCAAGGTTTGCGCCAAGAGTTGGCCCAACATTTTGCTCAACATGTGCTCGATTTGACCGCTCAGGTTCTTGTTCGCCATGGTCAGTCGCCTGAGCAGGTTGCGGCTATTTTGCACGAGATTCGTAGCGGTAGTACGGTATGATGTCTGGTGCGACGTAAGGATGCGAGGGAATCAGGTTCCCTCGCGCACCCTGCCTACACATTATAGAGGCAACAATCCATGCAAACTTGGGCGCTGCTGCTGGCGCAAACACCGCCGACGTTGCAACGTCTGATTGCGGCAACCCAACGGATTAGTCTGCCACGGGGCTGTTCGGCTGCCGAGCGCTTGGCGCGTCTGCGGGCGGCGCTCTGTCGCCGCGCTGCCGTGCAGCGGCTCTATTTTCTGCTGACGCCCGAGGAGCAGGCGGCGGTGCAGGCGTTGCGTGCGCTGCGTGGCGGGCTTGATGCGCCGACGTTGACGCTGCGCTTGGGGCCGCTTCGTGCGCTGAGTGCGCTCGCTGCCGACCGTGAACCCCGTTCGCTGAGCGAACGGCTGTTGCTCTTGGGGTGGCTCTTGCCCCGCCCAACGTTGCGCCAGCGCCCGCCACGCTACCTTGTTCCCGCTGAGTTGCGCCGTTGGTTGCCGACGCCGCTGCCGCTGCCGCCCACTACGCTGCCGCCGTTGGTTGTATCGCCTAACGCGCAGCCTGCGGCAGGAGCCGAGCCGCTCGCGCCGCTGGCGGTATCTGCTCACCCTGCTCATGGGCGTGAGGATGTTCCGTCCTCAAAGATGAGACGAGGGCAGGACGCCCTCGCTCCTAGGTTTGCGCCTTATCCCAACGCTGAAGAGCTACCGCTGCAGGTGGCGGCGCAGGTGCCAGCCGTCTGGGCGACCACGGCGCTGCTGGTGGCGGCGGCGCTGCATCCGTTGCCGCTGCAATCCGCTGGCCACCCTACGGCCTCTGCGTTGCGGCTGCTTGTCCCGCGTTTGGCCCCCCTTGCGCCGCCGCAGGCGGAGGCGCTGGTGGTTTGGTTGCTGCCGCTGCTGGGCGATTTGGGGCTCTTTGGGGCCACTGGGACGGCGGCGCTGCCGAGTCCGACGGCGGGACGTTTCTTGGCCCAGACGCCAGCGCAACGACGGCACCTGCTGACCGATGCCTGGCTGCGCGCTCCGCGCCCCGATCCCTGGTTCGCCGCGCTGCGTGTGAATCGCCGTGGCCTCGACTGGCCCGCGTTACGTCGCCGCCTCTTGGCCTGGGCCACCGCGTTGCCCCCCTATCTGCCGCAAGACCCGCGCCAAAACTATGCGCTGCTGGCTGCTGCGCTTGGCCCGCTTGCCGATGCGGATACCCACGGCTTCTCTGCGTCGCCCCGCCGTGCGCCCTGGTTGCCCCACCGTGCGGTTGATGTCTGGGCGGCGGCATGGCATGGCCCGTTGCATTGGCTTGGCGCAACAGCGCAGGCGCAGTCGGTCGCTACACCCCAGCCAGACGCTCAGGCAGAGCATGGTGATGCGGCATCGCCTAGCGCGTCAGAATGGCGTTTTCTGCCTGCTGGGAATGGGGAAGATAAAGATGTAGCCTTCACGATCGCGGTGGATGATGATGTGGACGATGCCGATCAGTTGACGTTGGCCCCTTTTGTGGCCTTTCTTGCCCGTGAAAGGGCCACGACATCCTATCAACTCACGCCAAAGACGTTGGCCCTCGGGCGATCACGCGGCCACGACGCGGCCCCGCTCTTGGCGCTGTTGCGCCAACACTGTGCGGCGCTCCCTGCGAGGTTGGCGCAACTCTTTGCGCCAACGGGCGATCTGCAACTGCTCACCGCGACGCTCTTGCTGAGTGACCGTCCCGCCGATCTGCGTCTGGCATTGCGCCGTCGGGCGGTGCGCCAGACGATCCAGACACAGTTGGCACCCGGCGTGGCGCTCGTCAAGCCCGCTGCGGTCACCGCGTTGTGCCACGCCTTGGCGCGGGATGGCCGGGCGGTTGTCGCCCCGCCGCCGCCCGCGCCAGAACCAACGCTGCTCGCGCTGCGTCCCGATGAGGTGGCAACGCTCCTCGTGGCGGCGCACTTTTACCAGACGCATGCGCCGCGTGGGGCACCACTCGGGCCACCTAGCGATCTCATCGCTCGCCTACGGGCCAGCCTGCCCCCCGATCTGCTGGCCCGTAGCGACGCGGCGTTGGCCGCCTTAGGCAGCGCAGCCCCGTGGCCGCAAGCCAGTGATGCAGCGGCGGTGACTCCGCCTGAGTCCGCAGGGCTGGCAGAGCAGGTGGAAGCCCATACCCCACCCACCATCGCCAGCCTGCTCAGTCAACTTCACACCGCCATCCGCCGCCGCCAAGTAGTCGCACTCTGCTACCAAGGGGCGCAGGCAGCCAGCGCACGCCAACGGACGGTGCGCCCGCTCCGCATCGAACGCCATGCCCGTTGGTGGTATCTGCACGCCTACTGCCTCAGCGCCCAGGCCGAACGCTGCTTCCGCCTCGATCGCGTGCAAAGCCTGCAAACGACCACCACCGCAGCGCCATCGCGGCGCCCCCCTGGCCCACGCACCCGCCCGGTCGTCCCGCCCCGACCACACAAGCCGCGGCGCGCCGCACAGGGCTTCTTTAGCACCCCGCCCGATCCCGCCCCAGGCCATCCGTTGGTGCGCATCTGGTTGAGCGACGAGTGATGTAGCCCTCCGGCAGGGGGATGTGAGGGAACCAGGTTCCCTCACATCCCCCTGCCATTCACACCAACCAATGGGTCGGCTCCGTCGTCACACGGCCAATGCCATAAATGGCGATGCGTTGCACGGCAGCGGCATCCAGACGGTAACAGCGTATGCTGTCGGTGTTACGATCAATCAAGGCCAAGAGTTGGCGGCTAAGTTTGGTTAGCTCGATCGGATTGAGTTGGCACTCGAAGACGCTGTACTGAACCCGTGTCCCGTAGCCCTTGAGAAACTTCATGACTTTGGTGCGCCGTTTGTCGTTGACGATGTCGTAGCTGATGATGGTGAACATGATGCAATAAGCCTTCTACTTGTGGCGAGTGGCGAGTTGTGTAAAACGTTTTTGGCAATGGACAACTTACCGTTCGCTCATTTCTTGCCGAGTTCGCAAGATTGCCGTATCACGAATGGTTCGTA
>RSAS01000590.1 GCA_003934145.1 Candidatus Viridilinea halotolerans
CCCTCCTCCCTCCTCCCTCCTCCTTCCTCAACCCGCCGTGAGCCCGTTGGCTACCGCCGCAATGCGTTCGCCGTAGTAGGTGCCTGGGCTGGCCCATCCAATGCCGGTGGGGTTGTGGGCGCGTCCCAACTGGCGCAAGACATGCACCGAGCCACGCAGCGCGGCGGGCAGCGGGCGCTGCGCCAATGCCCGCTCGATGAGTTCGCGCTGGGCGGGCGTGCCAGCCTCCGCAGGCAGCAGGTAGGCCAACAGACGCCCGATGTGGATCGGGATGGCGTCGTCTTGCCAGGTGGCGTAGCGCAGCCCCATTTGCCACTGCTTGGTTTCGGTATTGAACTCCCAGCCCTCGCCCGTCGCGTAGGGGCCAGGGGGCTGCCTCTCTGCGGTACGCCCGTTGACGCCAATCCCAGCCGGGTTGCGCCGTGGCCGAGCTGCCCACCACGAGCAGAAATTGCCCGTCTCGTGGATGGACTGCGCCAGCACCAGCACAGGGTCAAGGCCGGTATGCGTCGCGCACTCCCAATAGGCTGGCAGGATGACGTTGCGGATGTCGTGGTTGGTGTACTCGCCTGTGGGCCGCTTCAGGATGTTGGCGGTCACAACGGCGCGGTCGGCCCTAGGCGGGCCAAACAATCCGCTTGCGGCGGTGTAGGGTTGGTTCGGAGGGGAAGAAGGCATGGCCATGGGTGGGTTCCCTTTCAGGAGAGGTTGAGCGCCCTAGCGTGGCTGCTGGTGGAGGCGCACGTCGGCCTGCTGAGCGGCGTGGCAGAGTGCCGCGAAGGTGGGGTCGTTCCAGAGACCCGCGAGGGCTTCTTGGACGGCGGGGAGGTGGTGGCTGTAACTGAGGAGCGCGTCAAGGTACGCGGTGTTGTGCCGAATGGTGTGTATGATCTGGAGCGCGTGGGGGTGGTCGAGCAGAATCTCCTCGTGCCCCACTGCCAGCGCCCACGCCTCGGTTGCTGCTGCGAAGAGACGGGCAAACCCCGGCGACTGGCTGAGGGTGACGAGGGCGGCACGGGCGTCGGGGCAGGTCAAGTCCATCTCTACGAGCGTATCGGCGAATCGGGCCACAATTGTGAGAAACTCAGGCACCATATCTTGAATAGTCGAGGGCATCGGGGTACTCCTGGGGGCTTCGGTGGGGCTGTATGGGCCGATTGAGCAAAAGGGGTTTCTAGGCCGTCCTGATGCGCTAAACCCCTCATGTACAGTCGCTTGTCAGACGCTGGATGCCTCCGTACAGTCATACCCCACCCATTACCGCCGATACCCGAACCCCGGAATAAGGCGTCCTGATGCGGTATTCCGACGGGCGCGTACAGGCATGGGCGGGGCAACAGGGTACAGAGAATGGGCGTGGCCTGCTAGTCACTGTATAGAGACGATTTCTCCGCGTCCCAACGCCATCCCCAGCCCTATGCAGATACAGTGACATAGCAATCGTCGCTTGCTGGTTTGGATGCCGTCCTGTTGCGCTAACGTCGTGGTGGGGTATTGTGCGGTAACTGGATGCGTGTCCCACGGGTTCAGATGGATTCAGTGCATGCAGGAAGCGCATCCCGTGTCCACGGAGGGTTGCTGCTGGCGTGGGGATGGGATTGGGGGTGCTACGCAGGCCGTTTACGGGGTTGTTCCGTTGGTGGGCGTGGTGGCGGGAGCCGAAGTCTGCTGCGGGGTTGGTCGGGTGGTCGTGGGGGCCGTAGCGGGTGCGGCGGCTGGGCGTGTCGTGGCCCCGTTGAGCGGCGGGCCAGGGAGGGGGGGCAATTCGGGGAGCACGGGGACGGGCATGGGGATGTCAATATTCTGCTGTTTCAGCCAGACCAAGATCGCGTTAAGGTAGGCCGTGACGAGCCCATACTGCTGTTGAATCTCGCGTGCGGTGTGGAAGAGGTCAAAGTAAGAGCGCCGCCAACTCTCGACCTCGCTACGAAGGTGGGCGAGTTCGCCACGCAGTTCGGCGTTGGTGCGCCGCACTTCTTCGCGTAATTCGGTGGCTTGCTGATGCAGATCGGCGATCTGTTGAAACTCGATCTGCCCATCCTCGCGCTGTTCGCTGCGCCGCTGACGACGGGCGTGCAGGATGTAGCGCACGATTTCCGATCCTGTTGCGCCACTGGCGAAGAGCAGGAGCATCTGGAGGGTTTCGTTCATACCGGGCGTTCCTCTCGCGTGCCGCCCCAGGTGCGGCAGGGTGTGGCCACGCTTCCGCCGAGCGACGCCACACCACCGCAGATGGGAGGGAGAATGGGGGGCTTCGCCGTGGGGTTAGCGAAGCCCTCCCGTTGAGGGGGGGAGAACGAATACCCAACCGTACTATGGGCACCGCGCCGCCCCGAACACTCCACTCGTGGCGCGTCTCCGCTGCTCATCTCGTTTTTCGGACGTCAAAACGCGGCGCACTCCCCGGAGAGGTGGTGCATCTCCCAGAGAGGCGCCGCGCCTCCCTGCGTTGGGGAAGTGCGCCGCGCGAATCGCTGCTGGCGCTTGAAATGGGATCGCTCTTGCGAACGGGCTCGCGTGCGCTGACTTATGAGCCGCCGCGTCGCCCCCGCGCCCCGGCTGGACGACCGCCAGCGAGGCGGTGGTCATCGTAAATCGGGGCGGGTTCGGGTGGGGAGTGGAGCCGGATGATCGCCTGTACCACGATCCCCCCGCGAATCTCCTCGTCTATCTCTAGCGTACCACATGCCAGCAACTGGTGGACGAGGGTATCCACCCGTTGGCGGAACGCACAGCCACTCTCGCCATCAAGGGGCCGTAGCGTGCGGGTGGCCCCCACGCGCATGCGCTGCCCATCGATGTACGCAAAGTGATCGTGGCCAAACTCCGCACGTCCTGGCAAGGCTGCCGATGCGCTCGCGGTCACCGTCGAGGGGAGGGTTGTGGTGCCTCCCTGCTCCTTACCTCTCATCATGGTTCCTAGTAGGGGGGGGTGAAGAACTGCGACGCCGTGTGAGCAGCGCGTCATGGCTTGTGCATACTATAGCAAATTCACTACGGTTCTGAGAAGAGCCAAACGCACAAATATCTCGCTATCTGCTGCGGAAACGTGCTATACTTGGCCGCAGAAGCTTGCCAGCAGCGAAAAGCGCGCGGCGGCGACATCCCTAGCCCAGCGGGTGGGGGATGTCGCCGCCGCTTTTGATTCCTATGAATGACCAGACCCTCCTGCGTTGTGTGCGCGCCCTGACAGGGAAGTATGAGCGCATTACGCGCGGATTTGACTACTACGACGGAACGGTACAGTTGCCGGTGATCGCCGAACGGCTGCGCGAGGTGTACCACCAACTGAACGCGGTGGGGATGGAGAACTGGGCGGCGGTGGTCGTAGACAGCATGACCGACCGGATCACGCTACGCGGGTTTACGGGGCCGGATGCGGAGACGACGCGGCATTGCCAGGAGGCGTGGACGGCGACCGATTTGATGCTGGAAGCGGCAGACGCGCACGAGATGGCCCTGATTGGCGGGGAGGCGTATGTGATTGCGTGGCGCGACGCAGGGGATGCGCCGCTGGAGTGCTACGCCAACGACCCGCGCAACTGCCATGTCTTCTACGATACGGCGCGGCCCAACCAGCCGGTGTTGGCCTGCAAGTGGTGGGACGACCCCGAAGCGGATGATGGATCGGCGCGCTTTCTCAAGGTTTACACCGCCGAGACGATGGCGACCTACCGGGCATCGTTGCGCATTGACGATCCGAGTGGGCGAATGCAGCCCGAACGGTTCACGGCAGTGGATAGCCCGGCCCCCAACCCCTTTGGCGTCATCCCGGTCTTTCACCTGCGCCCACGTCGGCGAGCGGTGAGCGAACTGGACGCGGTGACAGCGATCCAGGATGGCATCAATATTTTGCTGGCGAATATGCTGATCACGGCGGAGTTCAACGCTGCGCCGATGAAGTATGTGATCTCGAACGCCGAAGGGATGGAGGATCTGGTTACGGCGCCGAACCGGATTTGGACGATTCCCGCCGGGGATGGGCAGAGCGGGGCGGGCCAGACACAGGTGGGACAGTTTGGCGCGGCGGATTTGGGCAACTACCTCAACGCGGTGGAGCAGTTGATCAACGCCTTGAGCAGCATCACACGCACGCCCAAGCACTACTTTCAGCTTGGGCAGAACGCGCCGTCGGGCGAGGCGCTGAAGGTGATGGAAGCGCCGTTGGTGAAGAAATGCCGCGACCGGATGGATCGTTTCACGCCAACCTACCGGCGCTTGGGGGCGTTTTTATGCTTGCTGCAAGGGCAGAAGGACGTAGACCCGGCGCAGATACGGGTGGAATGGGGCGACCCAGAGACCGAGCAACCCTTGCAGCATGCCCAGGTCGAGACGGCGCGGGCGCAGAGCATCGTGATGAAGCGCGAAGCGGGAATTAGTCGCGTGCAGGGGCTGCGTGAATTGGGCTACACCGAGGAGCAGATCGCGGCAATGGACGCGGAAGAGGAGGGGAAGAACCATGAGCGAGCCGCTTGATGGGGTGATGCAAACGACGCGCTGCTGGCAGCGCGAGCGCGAGGAGCGGGTACTCGCGCAGCTTCGCACTCGTTGCGCCCGTTTTAGTCAGCAGATGCTGCGGCAGGTGACGCAGCAGCGAGCGGCGTTCCGGGTTGGTGGGTCGGGCGTGGATCTCGCGTGGCTCGCGGAGCAGCAGGCGTGGCAGCAGATTCTACGGAGCATGCAGATGCAGGTGCGCTATGTCGCGCAGCATAGCACCAGCCGCCTGCACGAACAGAGTCAGGTCGTGCTGCGCCGAGGGGAACGGGATGCCCGTGCGCTGTTACGAGCCGTGGGCATGCGTCGGCCACACGCTCTTGCCCACGGCGTGATGGTGACCATGCACCAAGAGCAGGCACGCCGCATCGTGGGCATGCCCCTGACCGAGCGGCTCTACGATGTGACGCAACAGGCTCTCCTTGCCGCCGTACTGCAGATCGCGCTCCAGGAGCCGGATGCGGTGATCGAGGTGGGCTTGCAGAACGGGCTGGGGAAGGTGCGAAACTACCTGCACATGCTGGCCCGTGAGACCGGGGGCCACGCCTACCGGAGCGCGAGTGCGGCGGTATTTCGACAGCACGGCGTCACCCACTGGCAATGGGCTGCCGACGTGGCGCGAGCCATCTCCCCGTGCGGGCTGTGCATCGCCCTGCACGGACGCATCTTCCCGATGGAGACGGCGCTGGCTGGTCACCCTGGCTGCCACTGCTTGGCCGTACCCGTACTGGAACTCGCGGCGCCGCCCATCGCAACAAACGGCATCGCATGGTTTGCGGCGCAAGAGGAAGCAGTACAATGCCGCATCTTGGGGCCATCGAAACAGGCGCACTACGCAGCCGGCACGCTGCACCTCCCCGACCTCATCGGCGAAGTCGAGGTGGAAGGCTGCCCCACCCACCGTGAACGCACACTCAATGAGCTTGGCCTTGAGCGAGTGCGTGGGGGCAAGGGGTCATGCGATTAACTTACGCTTGGGGATGCCCCAAAACCCGTTCGTAGTAGACGCTTTAGCGCCGGTTCAAGGGCTGCTTACGGGGCTAAAGCCCCTACTACGAACCGCGCTCGTCGGCTTACATTCATGCGTATGGGGCAAGGGGGTAGGCGGTGGTGGGTGAGGAGTGGGGTGGCGTAGGGAGCGGCCATACCAGCGCACGAAAACCCTGACGCACCAGAGCGCCTCGGATAAGAGAAGAGCGCATGCACACAGCCCACGAGGTGCGACTCGTGGGCTGTGTGCGTTGCCCTGTTACCCCGTAGTGGTATCCCCTGGCGAGGATTGGCATCTCTCGGAGAAAGTATGGTGGCATGGGTAACGCCGCTGTATTTCCTTAGTAATCCCCTGGCGAGGATTGGCCCCTTCGGGAGGTACGTCTCGTCTGGGGCACCCGATTGAGGTAACTCTGCGAGAATCCCCTGGCGAGGATTGGCCCCTTCCGGAGAGCGCACGCGGTTTGAGTATCACAGCGAGCTCGACAGGTGGTAATCCCCTGGCGAGGATTGGCCCCTTCCGGAGAAACGAAGCCGGCGACGTCGCCGATCGGGACCCGATGTGGTAATCCCCTGGCGAGGATTGGCCCCTTCCGGAGCTGGCTGGGGGAGTGACCACGACATTGACCCATGAGTGTAGTAAT
>RSAS01000536.1:0-382 GCA_003934145.1 Candidatus Viridilinea halotolerans
CCAGGTTCCCTCGCGCCTCCGTCCTACGCCTTTTGATCACACCCGAATGGTTATGATTGAATGGCTATGCTACTACGCTGGAGCGCGAGCAACTCTTTGCCGACCTCACGCTTGATGAGATATTGTTGCCTCTGTAGAACAGGCCAAGCGTGACGACCAACAGTAGTGTTCCTCAAAAATCTCAATGTCTTCCCCAATCTCAATGTCTTCCCCCCTCTCCCGCGTTGCGGGAGAGGGGGCAGGGGGTGAGGGCCATCTATGGCATCCCAATAATCTATTTTTCTTCTGCGTAAAAAATATTCTATTCGCCCTTAAACACGAGGATGGGGGCGGGGGCAATGTCCCATACGCATTAACTTTTAAGCTTGGGGATGCCCCAAAC
>RSAS01000536.1:482-1266 GCA_003934145.1 Candidatus Viridilinea halotolerans
CCGCTTGTAGTAGGCGCTTTAGCGCCGCCCGCTTGTAGTAGGCGCTTTAGCGCCGCCCGCTTGTAGTAGGCGCTTTAGCGCCGTCCAGGGGCTGCTTACGGGGCTAAAGCCCCTACTACGAACCCCCGCCGCACGGCTATCGGCCCACTGCCACCCACCCCAATTCGGCCACGTCGCCCAGTGGCTCGCCTTGGGCATCCCAGGCCAATTGGCGCCGTCCGCCGCCGTCGGGCCAGAAGAGGCCCACGCGCAATCTGTAGTTGCCCGGCGGCAGTTCGGCAGGCAGGGTGAGCCAGTGGGTATCATCCACCCAATCGCCCTTTGTCCAGCGCGGGAAGGGTAGCGCGTCGCTACGCGGCTGGCGGTTGCTTTGGGCCACAATCAGCCCCGTTTCGTCCACCAGATGCACAAAAACCGTCCAGGGCAGATGCATTTGCGCTAGGCTCTGCCAGGTTAGCGTGAGCGCAACGGTGCTACCAGGATGCAATGGTGCATCCAAACGCCAGCCGCGCAAGACCACCCCCTCTTCCCAGGATGCAGCGTAGCGAGCGTAGGTTGTGTTGCCCACGGCAGCCTGTGCCGCACGCGGTGCCAAAACATCCCATTGGTAGCTAGGGCGGATCACACCAATGGGCATCCAGAGGGCCATGAGGCCGAAGAGGAGGCCGATAGCCGGTAGCCGATAGCCGATAGCCGATAGCCGATAGCCGATAGCCGCCCCCCGCCCCCTGATCCCTGACCCCCGACTCCCGACCCCTATCCCCTGACCCCCGACCCCCAACCC
>RSAS01000463.1 GCA_003934145.1 Candidatus Viridilinea halotolerans
CCTTCTGGCGGGGTTTTAGGGGCCGCAGGCCCCGTAAGTTTATGCGCATGGGGCTCTTAGGCCCCATGCGCATGAACTTAAGCCTCTGACGGGCCTGCCGGCGGGGGTGCGGGGGCCAGGCCCCCGAAAAATTTCCCCTTCTGGCGGGGTTTTAGGGGCCGCAGGCCCCGTAAGTTTATGCGCATGGGGCTAGGCCCCCCCACCCCCGCCGCGACAGCGGCAAAAAGCGTAACTTGGTTACGAACCATGTCTTAGCAAAATATATGCCTGAGGAGGGTGGGCGCAGGAACGCGGTTCCTGCGCACCTCACGCGTATCACGTACGGAAGAAGTCGATCACCGAACTACGCTCCTCTTCGCTGGGCATAATTTCGAGGAAGGTAATGCGGTGCCAGGGAAAGATGACTGCTTGGACGCCGGCGGCGACGTAAGGAACGGGTTTGCCGTCACGTTTGCGCATGTTGGTGACGCGAATGAAGTTGTCGCCCGGTTGCGGCTCTTGGTCAAGATCGGCTACTACCGGATCTTCGCCGCCGAGGTGAAGGATAACCGTTTTGGGCATAAGAAATTCCTCAAACGATCTCGAAACGCAGAATAAGCGTACCAAATTTCACTTCATCGCCATGGTTCACCGCGACCGGCGCTTGAGGTTTGACGCGACGGCCATTGATAAAGGTACCATTGGCGCTAGCCAGATCTTCGATGACATAGCCGCCATTGCGCGGAATAATGATGGCGTGGCGGCGTGAGACACCAGCGTCGTAACCGCCATCAAGACCGAGATCGACATCGGGGAAGATGCCGCGCTGGTTATCCTTGCGCCCAACAACGAGATCTTGGCCTCCTTCGAGGTTGATCCGCCGCCCACTATTGATCACCACAAGGGAGATATTGGGTGCGGAGACGGCGGCGGGGGCTTCGACGATATTGGGTTCAATGGTCTCGACGAGATTGGGGCGCCCAGCAGCCTTATTGAGCGATGCGGTGGTGCCGCGCCGTGAAGGAGCTGCAAGGAGACTCGCCCCGCACTCGGAGCAGAAGATCGCCCCGTCGAGCTGCTGGGCGTTACAGTGACTACATTGCTGCATAGCGTCTCCTGCTAGTCGGTAGACTTATCGCGGCCCATGAGGCCACGCGTGCCATACTTGATACGTTTACGGCCTTCGGCGCTGGTCTGGCCGGAGCGCAAGAGGCGTGTGGCTTCATCTTGGACGGTGCGGGCGAGATCAACTTCACCGGCCTCGAAGAGGCGCGTGCCGGCCATTTGCAGGCGACGGGTCGCCTCTTCGATCTGACCCTGCTCGACCTGTTGCCATGCGCCAGCTTGCAAACGATAGGCCACGAGGCGTTCTAGCCAGTGCTTGACGGTCGCATCAACGCCATAGGTAACTTGGTCGTTAGGGCGAATGCCGATGCGTAGCACCAATTCACCCTGCTGGTTATTGAGGTTCATACCGGGCAGACTGTAGCGCATGGTGAGGCGCAGGAGGGGGTGATCGCCTACGGTAAGCGGGGGCACCACGACCTCAAGGAGAATCGCTTGGGGATCGCCGCCGGGCCAATCGCCGAGGCTGGCGGCCCAGAGGGCATCCTGTTCTTCGGTTGCCGCAATGGGCGCAATGAAGGGACGAACGCGATCAAGCGAGCGCAAGATCGCGCCGGGGCGCATCTCGACGCGTAGGCCCATATCTTGAGCAAAGATGGAGGACATGCGTTTCACCTCATCGGTGAAGACCTTGCTTATATCAAGCGCCGAGGTGATGTACTGGGTACGGCTATTTTCGCGGGCGGCGACGGTTTCGAGCAGATCCTCATTCCACTCACCGCCGACGCCTAGCGCAGTAACGCCAATGCTACGTTTCTGGGCCCGGCGGGCAATCTCGACGCAGCGGCTCTCATCGCCATAGGTACGGCCATCGGTAAGCAGGAGGATACGGCTGACCCCACGAGCGAGCATGGGCTTCTGAATCTCTTGGAGGGCAAGCGCCATGCCGGTGGCCATTTCGGTGCCGCCAGCGGCTTCGATCATCCCAACGAGGCGTTTCAACTCGTGCTTATTGCGCGCCCGCTGGGCGGGGACAACCACTTCGGCGCGGTCGTTGAAGGTGACCAAGCCAAAATAGTCATCGTCGCTGAGCATATCAATAATGCGGGAAGCGCCCTCCTTGACATGCTGGAGGCGCTCACCGCGCATAGAACTGCTGCGATCAATAACCAGACAGAGGTTCAGGGGAAGCTTGGGTAGGGTGGTGGGCACCCCCTGAGCGCTCAACTCGAGCAGCACGTAGATCAACTGAGGCTCGCTGCTCTCGGCCAGAATACTACGGCTCAAGGTCGAGCGAAGCTGAATGCCTGCGCTCATACTACCTCTCTACCATCGGCAATGAGACGACCACTGCCGCGATATTATCCTCGCCTCCAGCCAAGTTAGCCAAGGCGATCAGTTCGTGGCACGCATCCTGAGGCCATATGCAGCGGGTAAGCGCCTGTTGCAAGAGGGGCTCTTCGACCATGCCCCAGAGTCCATCAGAGCAGAGCAACAAATGCGAGGATGCGCCAAGCGGTTGGTAGATAAAGTCAACCATAACTTGGGGTTGCTGGCCAATGGTGCGGTAGAGTTGACTGCGCAGGGGATGTTCACGGGCTTCATGCGGCTCCAGTTGACCGAGTTGAATGAGCCGCCCGACGGTAGAGTGGTCGGTGGTGAGTTGACGTAAGCCCCCGGGTTCAAAAAGATAGGCGCGACTATCGCCGACATGGGCGATATAGAGGCTCCCACCAACAAGTAGCGCCGCCGTGCAGGTGGTACCCATATCAGAGCCAGTGACTTGCGCGGAGTCCCAGATCGCCTCATTGGCCGCTTGGACGGCACAGACCATCATAGGTTGCAGGGCAGACTCCATCGTGCCATCTAGGGCAGGGAGAACAAGTTGCGCAAGAATATAGTGGGCAACGGTACGCACGGCGAGGCGACTAGCGACCTCACCGCCTTCGTGGCCACCCATGCCATCGGCAACGACAAAGAGGCCGACGGGAATATCACCACCCTCGCGGGGGAGCGAGGTGAGCAGAGCGAAGACGCTATCTTGGTTCATCTCGCGGAGGCGGCCAACGTCGCGCATCGCGGTAGCGGCCAGTCCTTGGCGCGACGAGCAGGAACTCAGGGCGGGTGCGCTTGCGGCACTGAGTTGGCGCGTACCCTCGGTGATGAAATCTGAGCCTGTGGACTCAGTTTTGGCCTCAACTTCAGCCACTGCGTCCTCCGCTTCCTGCTCACCCTCCGCGAGACGCGGCGGCGTTGCGGCAACTGCTACAGGTGCGAGGGATTCGCTCTCTTCTTCTGGCGTTGCCGCGTCCGTTGCGGGCGCAACGACTTCGCGAGCAAAAGGTTCCGTCACCGCAATGCGCACCTCCGCCGACTGATTCGTGGGTGGGGCGGCATCGGGCGCAGGATCGGAACTCTGCCACCATGCGGCAGAGGTGTTTGCGTCGGGGGCAGCCTCCGGGTGCGGTTGAGCGGTGGGCTGAGATTCAGTGGGCTGCTGCTCGTTCGCATCGGAATCAGAGTTACGCAAGAAGAGCATAGGTTCACCAGTGGCCAAAGGTTACCAAAACCTTTAAGCTCGTACTAGGCTTTGAGGGCGTACACATTATGATCCATCGAGCCGATGTAGACCACGCCATCGATGACGGTCGGCGAGGAGACGATGGCTGCGTTGGTGGCATACTTCCAGATCACCGTACCCTGACCGGCATCTAGGCAGTAGACAAAGCCATCAACCGCACCGAAATAGACGCGACCACCTTCGACGCAGGGCGAAGAGGTCATTTGGACGCCAACCTCAAATTTCCAAGCGAGGCGCCCGGTCTTTACCTCAAGGGCATAGACAAAACCATCAACCCCGGTGATAAAGACGCGCGTGCCCACGACGTAGGGCGAGGAGTTGAGATAGTGGCCGGTACGGAAGCGCCAAGCGGGCCAACCGCCCTCGGCATCAAGGGCATAGAGGCTCTGGTCGAGCGAACCAACGAGCACCAAACCTTCCGCAAAAGTCGGTGAAGAGCGCACCGGCTGTTGGGTACGTTGTTTCCAACGCACGGCCCCGGTGCGGGCATCGATGGAGTAGACGTGGCCATCATCGCCGCCGATGTAGATGACATCACCGTTGATGCACGCCGAAGAGCGAATAGGATTCCAAGTGCGCACCTTCCAGATGGCGCTGCCGCGCAGACCATCTATCGCATAGATGTGCTGATCGTCGGAACCGACAAAGATGACGCGATCAATCACGCGGGGCGAAGAGCGCACCGGCTTGGCGGTGCGAAACGTCCAGCGTAGCGAGCCCTTACGCATATCGAGGCAATAGACCGCGCCGTCCTCAGAGCCAATCAGCACATTATCGTCCCAGACGGAGGGCGAAGAGCTTATCCCGCCCTCGGTAGCATATTTCCAGCGAAATTCGCCGCGTCCGGCATCAAGGGCGTAGAGGTTGGTATCGTAACAGCCCACAAAGAGCATCCCGCCGGTGACACAAGGCGAGGAGCGAACCTCATCTTCGCAGGCAAATTTCCAGACGAGCTCGGTTTGAGGCGAACCCTTCACCACCGCAGGGGCGCTCGGTCTGGCGCTCGACGAAAGACCCGGAGCGACACCAAGGAGGGGCAAGAGCGCCTGTTTCATCTCCTCAGCACTCGGCCAGCGGGCACCCATATCATACTCAAGGGCGCGCACCACCAGCGCTTCCATCTCGTGGGAGACATTGGGGTTGATCTGGCGAATGGGGCGTTCCAGGAAAGTGAAGGGCGTCTCGAGGCGCGGGTCGGTCGCGGTAAGCAGATGGTGCAGAGTGGCACCAAGGGCATACACATCACCAACGGCCTCGGCGGCACCACGGTACTGCTCCGGCGGCGAATAGCCCTCGGTGCCGATCATGGTGCCTTTGCGGTCGGTGCGATTCAGGTTACGGGCAATACCGAAGTCAATCAGAACAATGCGATCATCATCGGCGACCATCACGTTAGATGGTTTCATATCGCGGAAGACAATCGTTTCGGGCTTATGGTTGTGCAAGTAGCTCAAGACATCACAAATCTGCACGGCCCAACGGGCGACGCGCTGCTCTTCAATCGGGCCTTTAGCATTCTCAAGCACCGTTTCGAGATCGCTACCGGGAATCAGTTCAAGGACGAGATAGACACGTCCGCCCTCTTCAAAGAAGTCATAGACTTTAGGAATAGCGGGGTGTTGCAGCGTGGCCAGCAAGCCGGCCTCGCGCTCAAAGTTCTTGAAGTTAAGCAAGCGCGTATGGGAATCGGGGGCCGTCTGGGCCATCTCTTTGATCGCGCAGTAACGGGCCACATCTTTGAAGCGCATGTCGCGCCCACGATAAACGACACTCATACCACCGACGCCAATCGGCTCAGCGATCTGATAGCGTTCCTGGAGCATCAACCCCGTCTGCAGCAGATTGAGCGAAGCGGCCTCACGGGTCTCGCCGCCCGTCGCTTTCGCGGCGGTCAAGGTTTTGAGGCCGCGGCGGGTGTCCAGTTCCTTCTGCGACTTCTCTGCCAGATCGCGGCGCGTATCACCGCCATCGGCTCCGGGCGGCGGCGTGAGGCCACGCCGGGTATCGCCGCCGTCGGCCCCGGGCGGCGGCGTGAGGCCACGCCGGGTATCGCCGCCGTCGGGTGTCACTGGGCGCTGCTCATCGGGCGGCGGGCTAAACGTCTTCGTGCCGACCTTTTTGATCAGACCCATAGATGCACCTCGGTTTAGTAGATGGGGGATAGCCGATAGTACTACAGTTGTAGCTCTATTTCACCCCACCTGCGGTGGGGATTTGGGGAGTTGGTTCCCAAAAAGTAATCAAATTTTGTTTCGCGGACGAAGCGGATCAGGGCACCCGAATACCAAAGCAATGCTCATGGCCTATTATAGTCCCCCCGCGCATGAGGCGCAACACCTAAGGTAGGGTAGTAGGGTAACTGTTCACATTTCGCCTGGGGGCGAGGGTGGGACGCCAAGCCACGGATAGGTTATGGGGATGCCCCGGATGGCCCTCACCCCCCGGCCCCCTCTCCCGCTTGCGTTTAAGGGCGGACAGAACATTCGCTCGGCAAGTCACG
>RSAS01000508.1:0-11128 GCA_003934145.1 Candidatus Viridilinea halotolerans
CCGCCTCTCCCGCTCCCGCCTCCCCGCCTCCCGCCTCCCCGCCTCTCCGTCTCGCGCCTCCCGCCTCCCCTCTCCTGCCTCACCCCTCGTAGAGCTTCACCAGTTGTTGCACCGCTGCGGTGACGGGGAGTTCGCCCGCTACGACCGCTGACTCGATGGCGGGCATGTGGCTGTGTATGGCAGGATGTGCATAAAAACGGCTACGCAGGTAGTCTTCGATCAGGCTGCGCACCCAGTCGCGGGCTTGGGTGTGCCGTCGTGCGCTAAAAGCACCTGAGGCTTCCGTTTCAGTGCGGAAGCGCTGAATGACCTCCCAGACGGCGGGGATGCCTTCGCCGCTAACCGATGAGCAGGTGTAGGCGCGCGTGCGCCAGCCGGTCGTTGCTGGGGCCATGTAGTGCAACGCTCGGTTGTAATCGGCCTGCGCCCCCTTCGCCTTCGCCTGGTTGTCGCCATCGGCTTTGGTGATCACCAGGGCATCGGCCAACTCCATAATGCCCTTTTTGATCCCCTGCAATTCGTCGCCTGCGCCGGCGAGCATCAACAGCAAGAAAAAATCCACCATGCCGCGCACCGTCACTTCGCTCTGCCCGACACCGACCGTCTCGACCAGAATGACATCAAAACCCGCCGCTTCGCAGAGCAGCATCGTTTCGCGGCTCTTGCGCGCCACGCCACCCAAGCTGCCGCTGGTGGGCGAGGGGCGGATGTAGGCGTTGGCATGGCGCGAAAGCAGTTCCATCCGCGTCTTGTCGCCCAAGATGCTGCCCCGCGTCAGGCTGCTGGAGGGATCTACGGCGAGAACGGCGACCTTGTGGCCCGCTTCACACAGCATGTGGCCGAAGGCCTCGATGAAGGTGCTTTTGCCCACCCCGGGTACGCCCGTGATGCCAATGCGCAGGGCGTTGCCGGTGCGCGGCAAAAGTACCTGCAGCACCTCTTGCGCCTGGGCGATGTGGCCCGCCGCATTGCTCTCGATCAGCGTAATTGCCCGCGCCAAAATGGTGCGGTCGCCCGCCGCCACCCCTGCCACGTAATCTGCGGTGGCGAGGCGGCGGCGGCGCGGGCTGTTGCCTGCACCGCCGTCGCCACTACGCTGCCCAGGTAGCCCGTCGTGACCACCCTGCACGCCGCTCATCACCGAGACGGCGAAGATTTCATTGTCCGACTGCATCCCTGAGCTCATGGCGCAATACCTTTCGGGTGTACCAGATTCTGTAGGGCTACGCCCTCTGTTTAGGGCTTGGACATGGTTCGTAACCAAGTTACGCTTTTTGCCGCTGCCGCGGCGGGGGTGCGGGGGCCTGGTTAAGGGGCCTGCGGCCCCTTAAACCCCGGGAAAATTTTTCGGGGGCCATGCCCCCGAACCCCCGCAGGCAGGCCCGCCAAAGGCTTACGTTCATGCGCATGGGGAAGCTTCGCCTCCCCCAAACCCCCACCGGAAAGCAACTTACAACCGCTCGCGCAACTGCATCAGCAGCTTCTCGGCGGCAACAGGCACTACTGTCCCGGGGCCAAAGATCATCGCCGCCCCATGCTCACGCAGGAAGGTGTAGTCTTGCGCCGGAATGACGCCGCCCACGACGACCATGATGTCGTCGCGATCCTGTTTGCGTAGCTCTTCGATCAACTGTGGCAACAAGGTCTTGTGGCCCGCCGCCAGCGAACTCATGCCGACGACGTGAACGTCGTTTTCGACCGCTTGGCGCGCCACCTCTTCCGGAGTCTGGAAGAGTGAGCCGATGTCTACGTCAAAGCCTAAATCGGCGAAGGCGGTGGCGACCACCTTGGCCCCGCGGTCGTGGCCATCCTGGCCCATTTTGGCAACGAGGATGCGCGGGCGCCGCCCTTCGTGCTCGGCGAATTCGTCGGCAAGGGAGCGCACGCGGCTGACGTGTTCGGTGTCGCTGTATTCGCTGCTGTAGACGCCCGAGATGGAGCGAATCACCGCTTGGTAGCGCCCGAAGGACTGCTCCATCGCCAATGAGATCTCGCCAAGGCTGGCGCGCGCCCGCGCCGCTTCAATCGCCAGCGCAAGGATGTTGCCCTCGCCACTCTGCGCCGCAGCGGTCAGGGCACCCAACGAGGATTGCACGCGGGTTTCGTCGCGCTCGGTGCGCAACCTGGCCAAGCGGGCGATCTGCGCTTCACGCACGGCGCTGTTGTCCACTTCGAGAATCTCAATCGGTGCCTCTTGGTCCAGACGGTACTTGTTGACGCCCACAATCGTCTCTTGGCCCGAATCGATGTGCGCCTGACGCCGCGCCGAAGCCTCTTCGATGCGCAGTTTGGGCACACCCGCCTCAATCGCTTTGGCCATGCCGCCCAGCCCTTCGACCTCCTCAATATGCTCCCACGCACGGCGCGCCAGCGCATCGGTGAGGTGTTCGAGGTAGTAGGAACCGCCCCACGGGTCTACAACCTTGCAGATGCCGGTCTCTTCCTGTAGGAAGAGTTGGGTATTGCGGGCGATGCGCGCCGAGAAGTCGGTGGGCAGCGCAATCGCTTCGTCGAGCGAATTGGTGTGCAACGACTGGGTGTGGCCTAACGCCGCCGCCATGGCCTCGATGCAGGTGCGGGCTACGTTGTTGAAGGGATCTTGCTCAGTCAAGCTCCAGCCCGACGTCTGCGAATGGGTACGCAGCGCGAGCGACTTGACATCCTTGGGCGCAAACTGCTGGATGAGCTTGGCCCAGAGCAGCCGTCCGGCACGCATCTTGGCCACTTCCATGAAGTAGTTCATGCCCACGGCCCAGAAGAAGGAGAGACGCGGCGCAAAGCTATCAATCGTCATGCCCGCCTTCATGCCCGCCCGCACATACTCCAATCCATCGGCCAGGGTGTAGGCCAACTCCAGATCCGCCGTCGCGCCAGCCTCTTGCATATGATAGCCAGAGATACTGATGCTGTTGAATTTGGGCATGTTCTGCGCCGTATAGGCGAAGATGTCGGCAATGATGCGCATCGAAGGATCGGGCGGGTAGATATAGGTGTTGCGCACCATATACTCTTTGAGAATGTCGTTCTGAATCGTGCCAGTAAGCTGCTTCTGGCTGACGCCCTGCTCTTCGGCGGCAACGATGTAGAAGGCGAGGACGGGCACGACGGCGCCATTCATGGTCATCGAGACCGACATCTGATCAAGGGGGATGCCATCGAAGAGGATTTTGGCATCAAGGATCGAGTCGATGGCAACGCCAGCCTTGCCGACGTCGCCCATAACACGCGGGTGATCCGAGTCGTAGCCGCGGTGGGTCGCAAGATCAAAAGCGACGGAGAGGCCCTTCTGACCAGCGGCGAGGTTACGCCGGTAGAAGGCATTGCTCGCCTCCGCCGTCGAAAAGCCCGCATACTGGCGCACCGTCCAGGGCTGCGCGACATACATCGTCGGATAGGGGCCGCGCAGGTAGGGCGGCAGACCGGCAGTGAAGCCGAGATGCCCCAAGTGGGACATATCGGCTGCCGTATAGAGCGGGCGCACCGGCAACTGCTCCATCGTCTGCCAGAGTTGCTCTTCGAGGCTGCGTCCGGTGGCTGCCACCGCCTCGGCCTGCCAGCGCGGGGCATCGGGGGCGACGGCGGGGCCATTGTAGGGCATCGTCGTAAAATCAGGGTTACTCACGCGGCCACTCCTTTCAACTGCTGGAGGCGGGCCAAGATCGCATAGCAATTGGCACGCAGATGGATAAACTCATCCACGCCAGCGGCGCGGTGGGCCTCAATCTGATCAGTGGGGTAGCCCGCGAGAATGACGGTGGTCGCAGCGTTGGCCGTCTTGAGCAGGTTGGTGAGCGGAGGCACAATAGCGGGGTACTGGTCGTCGGGGGCGCAAATGACCACAATGGTCGCCCCGGAATCTTGCGCAGCCTGGGCGGCCTCTTCGGGCGTGGTAAAGCCGGAACCGCTAATCACGGCGAAACCACCCGCTTCGCAGAAGCCAGCGGCAAAATCGGCGCGCGCCTTGTGCTGGGCCAGCGGGCCCATGCCCGCAAGGAAGACCGTCGGGCGACTGCCGGTGCGTGCGGCGTACTGCTCGGCGTTGCTGCGCAGTTCCTCAAACTGTTCAGCGGCGCGCTGGGCGCGCAACGGCGAGATGCAATTGGTAGGACTCGCGGGGCCGCGCAGCGTAAGCGCAAGTTCGCCGAGGGTCGCGCCGAGGCGCGCCGCCGCCACCGCGCCGGTAATCCACTCTTGGGGCGCACTGCCGGCGACGTCGGCGAGAGCGCTCTTCAGCGCCTGCGCATCGCGGGCGGCGCGCAGGTGGCCCATCTCGACGCCACGCTCTACCTGCAACGCCTCGCAATCGACAGGGCGCGCGGTAGGCTGCTGCTCCTTCAGATTGACAAACATATTCGCGCCAATGATCACATCGCGGCGCAGCGCAATCTGGTTGAAGCGTTCGTCGCGCGTCGCCTTGATCTGCGCTTGGGGGAAATCGGCTGCGAGGGCGGCAACCATTCCACCCTGACGCTCCACCTCCTGGAAGAGCGCCCAGCCCTCGCGAGCAATCGCGTCGGTCAATTTCTCGACCGTCCACGAGCCACCGGCAGGATCGATGATGCGCCCAAAACTGCACTCTTCTTGCAGAATAACCTGCACGTTGCGTGCAATGCGCCGCGAGAACGCATCGGGCAGACCCAGCACCTCATCGAAGGGGCTGACGTGGAGGCTATCGCAGCCGCCCATCACCGCCGCAAAAGCCTCGGCGGTCGAGCGCAACATGTTATTGTGGGCATCATTGCGCGTCTTCGTCCACGCGGAGGTACGGGCGTGGATGTGCATGCGTTGCGCCTGCTCATCGCCACCGAAGGCAGCAACGATGCGCGCCCAGAGCATGCGTGCGGCACGCAGGCGGGCCACCTCAATGAAGAAGGGCGCACCGACCGCAAAGGCAAACTGCATACGCGGCGCGACGCTATTCACATCCAGGCCACGCTCCTGCATCGCCCGCAGGTACGCCACGCCACTCGCCAGTGCGAACGCGAGATCCTGCACCGCACTGGCCCCCGCATTGTGGTAGGCATAGGACGCCACCTCAATCGTCTGCAAATGGGGCGCATTGGCAATAGCCCAGGCGGTGAGTGCCGCCAACTCATCGTAATTCTGCGCAAGCGGCCCTTGCAGTGCACCATGAGCGGCGAGCAGGCCAATGGGATCCATCAGCAGGCCACCACGCAACTGCGCGGGATCGCAGAGATGGGCCGCCAAAAGCAGCGCCAGCAGCGGCAAACCCGAACTGCCCGTCGTAATCCGCAGAGGGGTCTTGGCAAGATCCACCCCCTCCAAGAGCGCCATGATGTCGGCGCTAGAAGCGAGCGACGTCCCGCGCAGGCCAACAATTGGTGCAGGGACCTGATCGGGATCGAAGCCGTGGCGACTCGCCTCGTCAAGCACCACATGCAGCATCGTCAAGCCACGGGGCAGATCCTCGCGGGCGGCCTGATTAACCGCACCCGCCGTCGGGTAGGGCAATTCTTGGGCGACCATCCAGGGGCGTGCAAGGTAGCCCGCCGCATGGGTACCGCGCAAGAAGGGCGCCTGGCCGGGCAACGAAGCGACCTGCGGCAACTCCGCGACATCAGCCGCATTATAGATCGGCTGAAGTTGCAGACCCTCATAGGTCTTCGTCAGCAACTTCTTCTCGAACGGAACGCCCTTAAGCGTCTTCTCAGCCGCAGCACGCCACTCGTCGTAGCTTGCCGGAGCAAACATGTCAAAGAGCGGCGCTGCCGCCGCGCCTGGCGCGGGAGCCGTCGGATCGTGCGTCATTGATCCTCCTCACTTCGTTGTTGGTACCATGGTGACGTGCGCTGGCGCACACGTCACCATGGTATGAATTTGTGGGAGGGCGTTGCCCTCCCATGCCCACCCGCGAGAGGGTAGGTTTGTGGGAGGGCGTTGCCCTCCCATGCCCACCTGCCAGCAGACAATTTGGACGTTGGGAATAGCAAAATTATAGCATACTGCTCAAGCCAAAACCTCATCGTCGCGCAGCACGTCATCGCCATCTGCTTCATGTTGAGCGGTTGACTTACTTGTCAGCGCACCAACGCTACAATGCTTAACTTTGTGGTACAATAGTGCTATATCTCAATTGGCTATCTGGGATGGTTTCGCTTTGCGGCGATCGGCTTTACCGTTTGGCGGGAGGTGCGGAGGGCGTAGCCCTCCGCATCCACCCCGCTGGGATGAGGATTTTGCGGGGGCCATGCCCCCGCACCCTCAGCGCGGCAGCGGCAAACGGTAAAGTGGTTACGAACCATCCCTTAGGAGTGGTCATGTCTAGTAACTACAGCACACAGTTAGATGCTATCCTGAAGCCACAGCACACCATTAACGTAGCAGTTCTTGATCTTTTTGCGGGATGTGGTGGCCTTGCGCTTGGATTTGAAGCACAAGGCTTTAAAACTCATGGCTTTGAAAAAAATCCAGATGCTGTTCAAACATACCGTAACAATCTTGGTAGTCTTTGCGAGCATGTTGAACTCACCCCAGATACCGTATACCCAAAAGCAGAGGTTGTGATTGGCGGCCCGCCGTGCCAACCGTTCAGTGTTGGTGGGCATCAACGAGGACTGGCTGACTCGCGGGATGGTTTTCCTGTCTTTATTAAAGCTATTGAGAATGTTCGTCCTAAAATCTGGATGTTTGAAAATGTGCGTGGTCTGATGTATCAAAACAAGTGGTACCTTGAAGAGATTACGTACTATTTGGAAGATATGGGCTATATCATCGATACAAAAATACTGAACGCAGTCCACTTTGGTGTACCACAGAATCGAGAGCGCCTCATTGTTGTGGGCCATAAAGGAGGTTTCTCATTCCCTAAGCCGCTCAACTCCAAAGTTACTGTTGGTGAAGCGCTTGGGGAGATGGCATTTTCAACGCCTCCTGAATCTAAATTTCTTACCCCCAGTATGGATACTTATGTAGCAAAATACGAGAAAGCATCCTTCTGTAAAGTACCGCACGATCTCCATCTTGATAGACCGTCGCGAACACTCACATGTAGGAACATTGCGGCACCCACAGGCGATATGATGCGGGTTCGGCTGCCTGATGGTCGAAGACGGCGCATTCTCATTCGTGAAGCCGCCCGGCTACAGAGTTTTCCTGATTGGTTCACCTTCGTGGGAACAGAAACAAGCCAATACTATCAGATTGGCAACGCCGTTCCGCCATTGCTATCCTATCATATTGCGGCTTGCGTAAAATCGTATTTAGAGCAGCACAGTGATGCAGATACCTCAGCGCAGTATGTAAAAAAAGATTGTAACCAATACTATTTTAGATTCGGCACGAAATAACCCGCAGAGAGGATATGCAATAAGACCTGATTTTGGTAATGTTATTCGTACATACCAGCCGAATAATTGGCAGGAACCAAAGCGATTCTTGGAACAAAGAATGACATTGGCTAGTCAACTGAATGCGGCACGCGACATTACAAAAACCACTGTGACATTACCAACGGGACAAGTACTCTCTTTCAGTCCTGGTGAACATAACCTTCTTCAAAAAGCAATCATCGAAGAGTTTCTTCCTCGGTATGGGTACAATGCAGAAGTATTGTACGTTGGTGATACCGCAAAGAAGTTTTTGTTCTTAAATTCAGAAATGCTAAAATCGCTCCGGTTTTTTGAGTTAGCGCATGGCGAACTGCCGGATGTCATCGCCTATTCGGAGGAGCGAAACTGGTTGTACCTGATTGAAGTAGTCCATTCTTCTGGCCCTATTTCACCAATGCGGCTCTTAACACTTAAAAAACTCACAGCCTCTTGCACTGCCGAAATCGTGTATGTTACTGCTTTTCTTAATAAAGAAACATTTCGTCGGTTTATAACCGAAATCGCATGGGAAACAGAAGTTTGGATTGCAACAAGCCCAGATCACCTTATCCACTTCGATGGCGATAAATTCTTAGGCCCGTATAGTTAGCTATACTAAAGCTCCTGAGAAACACACCTTATCAGAGCATCCCGCTCAAGCAAAAACCTCATCCACTGCCACCACCACACTAGGCAACAGCGTCGCTCGTAGACTCATTCCCATGCCAAAAGCCTGCCGTTGTGCATAGCTGTTGTGGCGTGGCTGAGTATACTGCGTCAAAGTCCTGCTCACCACATCCAGCAGCCACACCTCGCTCATTCGCGCCCGTGCATAGAGCGGCAGCTTACCGTCACGATCATAGGCCAGCGAGCTATCGGCGACCTCGATCAGCAACAAAACATCATCAGCCGTCGCGAGCGCACCACTGTAAAAATCGGCTCTGGGTGCAAGAATAGCCAGATCAGGCTGCGGTTCACTGCGCTGATCAAGACGAATAGGGTTCTGCACACTTACAATACCCTGCTCACCCACTTGGCGCTGCAACAACCGATTGAGCCGATTCACCAACGCTACATGCAGCGGCCCTACTGGACTCATCGTATAGATCTCCCCAGCCAAAAGCTCAAGGCGGTCATCTTCAGCCAAGATACCCACCTCGCGCATCCGGTTGTAGTCATCTACACTAAACTGCTTACGCACCGACGCGAGACTCATTGTGGGCAACTTTCTAACAGACTCTTTTGGTTCCATTTTGGCGGCTTTCCCGCCAAAACGGAACCAAAAAACGGGATCTGGGGCGCAACCCCACCAACGAGTGTGAGCGCAACCGCCCTCACACTCGCTCAATATACGTACCAGTGCGCGTATCGATCTTCAGCACATCGCCCTCATTGACAAAGCCAGGCACTTGGATGGTTGCGCCCGTCTCCAGCGTCGCCGCCTTGGTGACATTGGTGGCAGTATCGCCGCGCACCGCGATGGTCGTCTCAGTAACTTCGAGGTTGACAAAGATGGGCAATTCGACGCTCAGCAACTTTTCACGCTCATCGTCGTAGACCAGTTCGGCGTTCTCGTTTTCTTTCAGGAATTTTGCGGCATCACCCACCATCGCCTCAGTGACCTCAATTTGATCGAAGGTATTGGGATCCATAAAGACAAAGTGGTCCCCCTCGCGGTAGAGGAACTGCATGGTACGGCGTTCAATGCGTACAATGTCAATGTCGGCCCCGGCGCGGAAGCGGTCTTCAAAGACCTTCTCGCTGCGCAAATTCTTCAGCTTGACGCGCACAAACGCACGCCAGTTGCCAGGCGCGACATGCTGAAACTCAACCACCTGATAGAGATCGTCGTTGTAGCGAATAACCATACCGTTGCGAAAATCGGACGTTGTACCTGCTGCCATTGTCTCCTCTTTAATCTTTACTTTGTGGGGTGTTGAGGTGGCTGTGCCACCCTAACACCCCACACAAGTCTAGGGGGCTGCACCCCAAACCCTCTTTTTTCTTGGGGGAGGCTTCGCCTCCCCCAAAACCCCTTTGTGGGGCGAAGTAGTCGCTCCACGCCCCTTTGTAGAGAAACATGGTTCCCCCGCACCCCACTATAGCCGCGCTACGCGATCTCGGCAAGTTAGGTGACAAGGGGCACAGCCACCTCCTCCATAGGCACCCACCTTTTTGCATCAATATACATGAACGCACCTGTGAAGTAAAGGATTTGTTTCAGCTTATGTGCCTTATATCACAAGCGCATAGCCCTTTAGAACGCCCTAAACCTCTTTTTTATTTCTCTTGCAAATCTTTTGCAAATATCTTTGCAATGTTGACTTTTATGCTATAATCTCTTTGCATGAGTGTAGTTTTTACTCTGTACTACGTCCATGCCTGACGTGTGTACAACCTCCCTAACAGAGGTTCAAGAGCCGCTACGGTTCACCGTTGCTCCCTGTTCTCTGTTCCTCTGTTCTCTGTTCCTCTTCTAAGGGATCAAGCCGCGTGGATACAGCTCAGTACAAAAATCGCCTGCGCCACTATTTCGATGGGGTCGGGTTTGCCCGTTGGTCCGCGATCTACGGCGAAGCCGAACTCTCGCCCGTCCGTCGTTCCATCCGCACTGGCCATACGCTGATGCTCAACCAGGCGCTAACATGGCTTGAAGAACTGCCCGCGCCCCCAGCGCAACCCAAGGCGCTTGATGCTGGGTGCGGCACGGGCCTCTTTACGCTCGAAGTTGCTCGCCGTGGCTACCAAGTCACCGCCGCCGACATCGCGCCCCAAATGGCCCACGCTACCGCCGCCGCCGCCGCAAACGCCGGCCTTGGCCCCCAAGTCCATTGCCAAGTCGCTGATCTCGAAACGCTCAATGGCAGTTTCGATCTCGTGGCCTGCTTCGATGTGCTGATCCACTACCCCGCCCAGCCCTTCGTCACCATGCTCAGCCACCTCGCAGGTCTCTGTAAGGCGACCCTCTTCTTTACCTATGCGCCCTATAGCCCCTTCCTCGCCGCCTTTCACCGCCTCGGCGGCTATTTTCCGCAGAGCCAGCGCCGTACTACGATTAACATGATCCGCGATCAGGTTGTGCAGCAGACCCTCGCCGATTGTGGCTTTACGTTGCGCTTCACACGCCGCATTGGCGTCGGTTTCTATCATACTACCCTCGTCGCTGCTACACGCAACTAATCCTGAACCTTTCATTGCTTCATATGCCGTGTCGCTTCACTGGCCACTTCTCGTTGGTGCAATCTTTTTGTGCCTTTTTTTGTAGCTTCTTTGTAGTTCAGAGTTGATACTACGCAATTGACTGAGAGGAGTTCTGATGCCTAGGTTTCTGCTTGGTGCGCTGTTTGGCACAGCGACCTATCTCTTCTGGCGTTGGTACGAGAGCGAAATCGTAACCGAGTTCGAGGGCATGGTGCATCTACAGAGTGAACACGACCACTTCCATATGCATGTCGATCTGCCCCCTGGCTTTACAATTGAGCCCGGCGATACCATCGAGATCCTGGAGATGCCCAATGTTCAGGGCCAAACCCAGGGCGAAGTGAGCTATCCCAGCCGCATTCGTTTCCGCCAAGCCAGTTGGCTGCGCCAGGTGCTGATTAAGCGCAGTAGCCTGGTTGAACTGAATGAACTGGTTGATCACCCATAATTCTCTTTTGGGAGAGGCTGCGCCTCCCCCAAACCCCCGCCGGACGGCGGGAGGATGCGAGGGAACTTGGTTCCCTCGCGCACCCTTACCTGCACGTTTTGGGAGAGGCTGCGCCTCCCCCAAACCCCCGCCGGACGGCGGGAGGATGCGA
>RSAS01000508.1:11228-28020 GCA_003934145.1 Candidatus Viridilinea halotolerans
GGGAACTTGGTTCCCTCGCGCACCCTTCCTAAAAGCTTTTGGCCACACCCAAAAGATATTGAGGAGTTTTACATGGAGCAGATGCCCAATCTGAGCATCACCACGCGTCACGCACTGCAAGAGGCGGTACTCACGCCGCGCTTCTATACCACCGATTTTAAGGCGATTGATGCGCTCGACATCGACCGCCACGGTCTGCGTGATGAGTTTGAGTGGATTCGCGCTGAATTTGAGCGTGATTACAACAAGAACCATTTTCGCCGCAATGAGGAGTTCCTAGCCGATTTTGATGATATGCCCGCCCGCCAGCTCTTCATTGAGTTCCTGGAGCGCTCTTGCACTGCTGAATTCTCGGGTTGCATCCTCTATGCCGAGATGGCCAAGCAGCTCAACAACCGTACCCTGCGCTCCATCTTTCAGAACATGAGCCGCGATGAGGGTCGCCACGCTGGGTTTCTCAATAAGACCCTCGCCGATCTCAATGTCAAAATTGATCTCGGGGTGTTGCAGCAGCGCAAGCGCTATACCTACTTCCAGCCCAAGTTTATCTTCTATACCGTCTATCTCTCCGAGAAGATTGGGTACGCACGCTACATCACCCTACACCGCCACTTTGCCAAGCACCCCGATCAGGTCATTCATCCCATCTTTAAGTGGTTTGAAGAGTGGTGCAACGATGAGTATCGCCACGGCGAGTTCTTCGCCCTGCTGCTGCGCAGTCAGCCCCAGTTGCTGCATACGCCCGCGAACCGTCGCTGGATGCGCTTCTTCCTCTTGGCAGTTTATGCCACGATGTACCTGAATGACAGCCGCCGCAGTGAGTTCTACCGCACCATGGGCCTCGATTGGCGCACGTTCGACCGCGAAGCCATTCAGCTTTGCAATCGCATCGCTACTCAGGTCTTCCCTGAAGTGATGCCGGTTGAGGATCCCCGCTTCTTCCGTTACCTCGACATGGCTGCCGAGTATGACCGCAAGGCCAATGCTCTGGCTGAACAAGGTGGCCCGGTCAATCTCGCCCGTGCCGCCCAACTGCGCTCGGCCCTGGCCCTGCGCCTGCTTGCTACCTATCGCTTGCCCGCAATGATGGTCAATCCGGTGACGCGCTGGCAGTCGCTTCCCGGCTTTCCCAACTACCCCGGTAAGGGGAACTGGCACTCTGCGGTGGCCGCTGATTAGCTGAAAGGCCATGGGAGGGGTGGCAAAACCCCTCCCAGCCCTACAAACCCCCAGAATTATGCGCATTATCTTCCTGACCATGGATGGGAACCACGCCGCAGCTCTGCAAAGCGCTGCGGCTCGTATGCGTGATGAGCACGGTGTCACCGTTACCATCTGCTGCTACGATGCGGCAACGCTCCGCGATGAGTCGGGCTGGCAACGCTTTGAGCGCGATCTCAAGGGCGCTGCGTTTGTCTTTGGCGCACGTCTTTTTGGCGAAGACTACGTGCGCCCCCTTGAGCGCCTGCTGGGCGCTGCATCCTGCCCCAAGCTGATCATTACCTCCAATCCCGCTCTCATCCGCCAAACCCACATTGGTAAGTTTAGTCTTGCGGCCAAAGAAGAGAAAGAAGAGTCGGGCGGCTTGCTGCGCCAGTGGGCCAAGAAGTTGCGACCCCAGGGTGGTGCCGGTGAGGCGCGCCGCCAGTTGGCGGTGCTGCGCAATCTGAGCAAGGTGCTCAAACTCATTCCCGGCAAGTCGCGCGATCTCTATACCTACATTGTCGCGCATCAGTATTGGACCAATAGCTCACCAGAGAATATCTATCGCCTGCTCTGTCTGCTCGTTGAGTCCTATGTCCCCGGTCACAAGGGCAAGCTCCCCGTCCTCGATCCCATCACCTACCCCGATCAGGCGCTCATCCATCCCGATGCACCCGCGCCCTTCGAGAAGTTTGCGGAGTACGAGAAGTGGCAGCGTCAGCGCACGAAAGAGAAGAGTAAAGCCCCTAAATCCAATAGCAAGAATGGAGCCGTCGCGCCGCCGCCCCCCGGTAGCCGTGGCAGTGTCGGCATTCTTGCCATGCGCACCGTCGCCCTCAGTGGCAACACCGCCCATGTGGACGCCCTCGTGCGCGCCCTGGAAGCGAGGGGCCTTGAGGCGCGGATGGCTTACGCCTCCGGCCTTGATATGCGCCCGGCGATTGATGGCTTTTTTAGTACCAAAGATGGCCGCAAGGGTACGGTCACGCCCAGCGTTGATCTCTTGATCAATGCCTCCGGCTTCGCCCTTGTCGGTGGCCCCGCCGAGAGTCGCCCCGCCGAGGCGCGTGCGACGCTTACCGCCCTTGATGTTGGCTACCTCGCGCCTGTGCCCCTCGCCTTCCAGCGCATCGAAGATTGGCGCAACGACTGGACCGGCCTGATGCCGGTGCAGGCCGCCCTCTCCGTCGCGGTACCCGAACTCGAAGGGGCCGCTGAGCCGATCATCTTTGGCGGGCCAACCGCCACCAGCCACGGCTGTGTGCCCGCGCCGGCGGAAGTCAATCTCATTGCCGACCGCATCGCCCGCCGGGTGATGCTGCGCCGCACCGCCAACCGCGACAAGAAGATCGCCTTGGTCATCTTTAGCTTCCCGCCCAACCTGGGCAACATCGGCTCTGCTGCCTACCTCGATGTCTTCCGCAGCCTCCACAATATGCTCAAGGCGCTACGCGACGAGGGCTACACCGTCGAATTGCCCGCCGACGCCGAGGCGCTGCGCCAGATGATCGTCGGGGGCAATGCAATTGCCCACGGCGCCGATGCCAATGTCGCCGCGATGCTCTCGGTTGAAGACTACCGCCGCCTCTTCCCGGCCTACACTGAGATTGAACCTTGCTGGGGCGTCGCGCCCGGTGAACTGCTCACCGATGGCCGCCGCCTGCGCATCCTGGGCCGCCAGTTGGGCAATATCTTCGTCGGCGTCCAGCCGCCCTTTGGCTACGAGCGCGACCCTATGCGCATGCTGATGGCCCGCGATGCGGCGCCGAACCACGCTTTTGCTGCCTTCTACACCTGGCTACGCCACAACTTCGCCGCTAATGCCGTCGTCCACGTCGGCACCCACGGCGCACTCGAGTTTATGCCGGGCAAACAGGTGGGCCTCGGCGCCGACGATTGGCCCTCGCGGCTCATTGGCGATCTGCCTCACTTTTACCTCTACAGCGTCAATAATCCCAGCGAGGCCGCGATTGCCAAACGGCGTAGCGCTGCCACGCTCGTCAGTTACCTCGTGCCGCCACTGCAGCAGGCCGGCCTCTACAAAGGGCTGCGCCAACTCAAGGATAACATCGACTCCTACCGCCAGCGCCCCAGCACGGGCCTGCTCGAAGCCATCCGCGAGATGGCCGAGAAGTTGGGCCTGGGGAGCGACCAAGCGGTGCAAGAGGCGACCGACGACCACCACTACATCGCGGCGCTCAGCCACGAGTTGCTGCAGGTCGAAGAGCGCATGATCCCCGCTGGCCTCCACGTCTTCGGCGAAGCTCCTTCCAGCGATGAGTTGGTGGATCTGTTGGCGCTCACCGCTACCTTCCAGCGCTTCAAAACCAACTTGGGCGAGCGGTCGCTGCCCGAGTTGGTGGCCCGTGGCATTGGCCTCGATTACGTCGCGCTACGCGAACGGGTCGCCAACGATCTCGAAGCGCAACAGCAGTGGCGTCAGATTGAGGAGTTCTGCAAAGAGGCCATTCGCCGCTTTGTGGCCCAACAGGACGGTGGGCGCAGTGCCGACCGCTACCTCCACGAGGCGGCCCACGTGCCGCAGGGCGCGCTCGCCAACCTCTGGCTCTTTCTGGGTGAACTGCTCGGCAACCTGCGCAGCAGCAACGAATTGCAAGGGCTACTCCACGGCCTGCAGGGTGGCTTCGTGCGCCCCTCGCCCAGCAACGACATCGTGCGCGATCCGAGCGTCGTGCCCACCGGACGCAACGTCTACAGCCTTGACCCCGCCCGCTCCCCCAGCGTCATGGCCGTCGAGAAGGCCTCGCACCTCGCCGACGAACTGTTGCTGCGTGCCATGCACGACACCGGCGCGATTCCTGAGAGCATCGCCGTTGTGCTTTGGGGCAGCGACAACCTCAAGAGCGACTGCGAGGGTGTCGCGCAGGTCTTGGCGCTGATGGGCGCTCGCCCCGTCCCCGACGAATTGGGCAACATCTCCGACGTGGTGCTCATTCCGCTCGCCGAGTTGGGCCGCCCCCGTGTGGACGTGGTGGTGACCGTCAGCGGCATCTTCCGCGACCTGTTGGGCCACCAGATGCGCCTGATTGACAAGGCTGCCCGCCTTGCCGCCTGCGCCGACGAGCCGCTGGAGGGCAACGCCGTGCGCCGCCACGCGCTGGCCCAAGCCAGCGAGTTGGGCATCAGCATCGAAGAGGCGGCCACCCGCGTCTTCGCCAACGCACCCGGCAGTTACGGTGCCCACATCAACCACATGGTCGAAAGCGGCACCTGGGAGGACGACGGCCAGATCGCCGACACCTTCCTCAGCCGCAAGGGCTTCACCCTGGGCAAAGGCGGCGAATGGCACGACTCACGCCCGCTGCTCGAACGCGCCCTCTCGACCGTAGATGTCAGCTTTCAGAACATTGACAGCTTCGAGGTCGGCATCACCGACATTGACAACTACTACGAGAGTCTCGGCGGCATGGCCAAGAGCATCGAGCGTGTACGCGGCAAACAGCCCACCGTACTCGTCTCCGATGCCGTCAGCACGGGTGCCAACCGCGTCGGTTCGCTCAACCAGATGGTACGCCTCGAAACGCGGGCGAAGCTGCTCAACCCCAAGTGGTACGAAGCGATGCTCTCCCACGGCTACGAAGGCGCACGCGAGATCGAAGCGCGTGTCAACAACACCTACGGCTGGAGCGCCACCACCAACAGCGTCGAGAGTTGGGTCTATCAAGGTGTCGCCGAAACCTACGTCCTCGACGAAGAGATGCGCGAGCGTATGGCCAAACTCAACCCGCACGCCGCCGCCGGCATGGTACGCCGCCTGCTCGAAGCCAACGGACGCGGCTTCTGGGACGCCGACGAAGCCACGCTCGACCGGCTGCGTGAAGTCTACGAAGATCTCGAAGACCGGCTCGAAGGCGTCGGCGTTAGTGCCTAGGGTGTCTCGGCGGGGGCTTGGGGGCTACGCCCCCAAAAACAACCGCTCTGGCGGGGGCTTGGGGGCTACGCCCCCAAAAACAACCGCTCCGACGGGGGTGCGGGGGCTTGGCCCCCAAGCAAACCGCTCCGGCGGGGGTGCGGGGGCTTGGCCCCCAAGCAAACCACTCCGGCGGGGGTGCGGGGGCTTGGCCCCCAAGCAAACTGCTCTGGCGGGGGTTTGGGGGCAGCGCCCCCAAAAACAACCGCTCTGGCGGGGGCTTGGGGGCCACGCCCCCAAAAACAACCGCTCTGGCGGGGGCTTGGGGCCACGCCCCCAAAAACAACCGCTCTGGCGGGGGCTTGGGGGCAGCGCCCCCAAAAACAACCGCTCTGGCGGGGGTGCGGGGGCAGCGCCCCCAAGCAAACCGCTCCGGCGGGGGTGCGGGGGCTTGGCCCCCAAGCAAACCACTCCGGCGGGGGTTCGGGGGCTTGGCCCCCAAGCAAACTGCTCTGGCGGGGGTTTGGGGGCTTGGCCCCCAAAAAATCTCCCCTCACATATGCCCAAACCAGGTTTGATAAAATTAGGAGAAACGAATGACACGAGTGCGCGTCACCCCCGAACAGATTGATCACTACAACAAACCGGGCCCCCGCTACACCAGCTACCCCACGGTGCCAATCTGGAGCCACGATTTTGGTGAGGCCGACTACCGCGAGGCGCTCACGAGTGTCGCCGCCAACCCCGACGACACCCTTTCACTTTATGTCCACCTGCCCTTTTGCGCCGAGCGCTGCGCCTACTGTGGCTGTAACGCGACGGTGACGCGCCACGAGCATGTGCTCGACACCTACCTCGATCACGTGGAGCGCGAGTTGGCGATGGTGGCCCCGCTGCTGGGCAAGCGTCGCCGCGTCGTGCAGTTGCACTGGGGTGGCGGTACGCCCAACTTTGGCACCGAGGCGCAGGCGCGTCGTTTGATGGCGATGCTCGATGCTGCCTTCGATATTGACCGCAACGAAGAGCTTTCGCTCGAAATGGATCCGCGCATCGCCAGCCGCGAGCAGGCAATCTTCTACCGCGAGCTTGGCTTCAACCGTGTGAGCCTTGGGGTGCAGGACATCGACTCGCGGGTGCAGGTGGCGATTGGCCGCATCCAGCCCTTCGAGAAGACGGCAGAACTCTTCAATACCTGCCGTGATGTTGGTTTTAGCAGTGTGAACATTGACCTTGTTTACGGTCTGCCCTACCAGAGCGGCGAGGTCTTTGCCCAAACCCTTGACGCAGTGATCAATTTGCGCCCCGACCGCGTCGCCTGCTTTAGCTACGCCCACCTGCCCAACTCGCGTGCCAACCAGAAGCGCGTAGACACCACCGGCATGCCGGAACCCTACGCCAAGTTTGGCCTCTTCCAGCAGAGCGTCGAGTCCTTCACCGATGCTGGCTACGACTGGATCGGCCTTGATCACTTCGCCCTCTCGAGCGACGAGATGTCGCAGGCGGTGCGCGAACGCCGCTTGCGCCGCAACTTCATGGGCTACACGCTGCTGCCCGCCAGCCACATGATCGCCTTGGGCATGAGTTCCATCGGCGACCTAGGCGGTTGCTTCATCCAGAACGACGCCGGCCTGGGGCGCTACCAGAAGAGCCTCGCAGCGGGCAAGTTGCCCGTCGTGCGCGGCATGCGCCTCACCCCCGACGACCACAATCGCCGCGCCGCGATCATGCACCTGATGTGCAACCTAGAACTTCCCAAGAGCATGATGAAAGATGCAGGCATGCTCGACTCCTACGAGCGCGTCGCGGCTCACGCCGTTGATGGCCTCGTTGGGGTGGAAGCCGATCGTCTCTTCGTCACCGACTTGGGTCGCTACTTCATTCGCAACCTCTGCATGGAGTTGGATGCCCATCTCAGTCAGACCGCCGGACGGCCCATCTTCTCGAAGACGGTGTAGTTGTTCTTGGGGGCCATGCCCCCAAACCCCCGCCGGACGGGTCTGTTTTTGGGGGCCATGCCCCCAAACCCCCGCCGAACGGGCGGCGAAGTTGCCGCCGCACACCCACACGTCGGTGCGTTGTTTAGTGTTAGAGGGAATCGTCCTATGCGTTTGCGTTCCTACCATCTCATCATCGTCCTGATTGCCGTTCTGCTCTTGGCTGCTTGTGGCGGTGCGCCCGCCGCGCAGCCGCCTGCACCCACGACCGCGCCCGCCGAGCCCACGACTGCGCCAGTTGCGGAGACTGAGCCCACGACAGATGCCACTGAATCCGAAGTGACTGCAGAGCCCACTGCCGAGCCTACCCCCGCCGAGCCAGTGATGGTTGCACCGGTGGCTGGTGGCAGTGTCACCCGTGCGATGACGACCGAGCCAACAGGCCTCGACCCGGCTGGGGCCCAGGGCTCCGGTCAGAATGTGATGATGCACTACATCTTCGATACGCTGGTGGCTCAAGACAGCCAGAATGTCATTCAGCCCTTCTTAGCTGAGCGCTGGGAAGCCTCGGCGGATGCCATGACGATTGATTTCTTCTTGCGCGAAGGGATCACCTTCCACGATGGCACGCCGCTGGATGCTGCGGCGGTGGTCGCCAGCTTCGAGCGCCTGATTGGCCCCGAGAGCACCTCGCCAATGGCCAATAGCCTGAGCGCCGTTGCTGGGGTGGAAGCGCTCGACGAACTGACCGTGCGCTTCACCTTTGATGCGCCCTCTGCGCTATTCTTCACGACGATCACCTCGCCCTACACTGGTATTACGAGCCCAACCGCCGTAGAGTCGCTGGGTGATGGTTTTGCCCAACAGCCGGTGGGCAGCGGCCCCTTCAAGCTGAAGAGCTGGGAGCCGGGGATCGCCGTCGTTCTTGAGCGCAACCCCGACTATGCCTGGCCGCCACCCATGGTTGCCAACCCCGGTGCGCCCTATTTGGACGAGTTGGTCTTCAAGGTGGTACCCGATGCCGCCACGCAACTCACCGCGCTGCTCGCAGGCGAAGTGGATGTCATCTTCCTCAACCAACCCGACCACATCACCCGTTTGCGTCAAGACCCGGCTGTGGCCCTTGTGCCGGTCAGCCTAAACAGTTTGGCCTACATGGGCTTCAACACCGTTAAGCCCCCCTTCGACAACCTGCTCGTGCGCCAGGCCATTTCGCATGCAATCGACAAAGAGGCCATCGTGATGGCCGCCGTTGGCGGCGAGGGCGCTCCCGCCTTTGCGCCGATGGCCACTACGTTGCCCGGCTTCGATGCCTCGCTGCAAGAACTGGAATTGGGCTACGATCCCGCCAAGAGCGCCGAACTGCTCGCTGAGGCCGGTTTGACCCAGGATACCAGTGGTACCTGGAGCTTCGAGGGTCAGCCGCTCAACCTAACGCTGCTCACCTTCACCCGGGCGCCCAACCAGGATGTGGCGACGGTCATTCAGGCGCAACTCAGTGAAGTTGGCGTGCCGGTCAACATCCAGCAGTTTGATGCCCCCGCCGCTGGCCGTGCCGCCGTCGCCGGTGAGTACGACCTGCTGATCTGGCGCTACGACTGGAACGACCCCGATGTACTCGCAGTCAACCTGAGCTCCGGTCGCATCGGCAGCACCAACCGTGTAGCCTACACCAACCCCGACGTGGATGCCCTGTTCGCCGAGGCTGCCAGTGAACTAGACACCGCCCGCCGCGCTGAACTCTACCTTGAGGCCCAGCGTCTGATCATGGCCGATGCGCCATGGCAGCCGCTTTACACCCCGCTCGATATGTTGGCCGTAAACCCCAATTTGCAAGATATTGTGATCAGTGGGATGGGCCGTGCCTTGATGAACGACGCTACGGTCGTCCAGTAGGTCTCAAGGGGTGTTGGCGGGGCTTACCGCCCCGCCAACACCCCTTGATGTGGGGATTAAGGGGCCTGCGGCCCCCAAAACCTCACCGGAAGGGGAGTTCTTCGGGGGCCAAGCCCCCAACCCCCCGCCGGAAGGCGCAAGCCCCACAACACCCCTAGTCAGGAGGGTGCGCGAGGGAACATGGTTCCCTCGCATCCTCCCGCCATCACGCGGGCATGGGGCGCAAGCCCCACAAACACCCTTTTCATTGCGTTGTGGCGGCTATGCCGCCACAACGCAATGAAAAAAGTAAGGACCATGCTCCATGTTGCGCTTCTTGGCCCGTAGGCTCGTTGGTGCCCTTTTGGTGATGTTGGCAGTTAGCTTCTTCACCTTCTTTCTCCTTGATTTGGCACCAGGCGATGCCGCCGATACATTGATTGGCGAAGAAGCCACTGTTGAGCAGCTTGAAGCCTTGCGTAGCAGGCTTGGCCTGGATATGCCGCTGCCGCTGCGCTATGGCCAGTTCCTCGTTGACGCCCTCCAGGGCGATCTGGGTGTTTCGGTCATGTCGGGACGTCCGGTGGCGAAGTTGGTCGCCGAACGCTTCGTTTATACCCTTTGGTTGTCGTTGGCATCGATGGCCGTTGCCATCGCGCTAGGTGGTTTGGCGGGGGTCGCTGCCGCCGCGCAACCCCGCGGCTGGCTCGATCTGCTGGTGATGAGCCTGATCACGCTGGGCCAAGCGTTGCCCACCTTCTGGCTCGCCCTGATGCTGATGCTCACGTTTGGCCTCACCTTGGGCTGGCTACCCGTCATTGGCGGCGGTACGTTCCGCCACATGATCATGCCCACGATTGCCCTTTCGCTTCCCGCAGCCGCCGTGATCGCCCGTCTGGTGCGCTCCAGCCTGTTGGATGTCAAAGGGGCCGATTACGTACGTACCGCCCGCGCCAAGGGCCTCGGCCCCGTGGCGGTCTGGCGACGCCACCTGTTGCCCAACAGCCTCGTGCCGGTCATCACCATGATGGGCCTCTATTTGGGCCAGATGCTCGGTGGCGCTTTTATTGTTGAAACGATCTTTGGCTGGCCCGGCCTGGGTCGCTTGATGGTGCAGGCCATTTTTGACCGTGACCTGCCCGTGGTGCTGGGTGCAGTCCTTTTGATTGCGGTGATTGTGCAATTGTTGAATATTATGGTTGATGTGGCCCACGCTTGGCTTGATCCGCGTGTGGGTGCTGAAGCGGTCTGAGGCGAGAGGCGAGAGGCGAGAGGCGAGAGGCGGGGGGCGGGGGGCGTAGCCTCATCCGCCGACAGGCTTAACGTAGGGGGCAAGCGATGACGGTAAGCGCAGAAACCAGACGCCAGCAGGAGATTATGGCAGCCAACGAGCAATCCTGGGTGCAGCGCACCCTCGGGTCAACTCGGCGTGGGTTGGACTGGATGGCGGCCCGCCTCAATCTGCTCGTCGGCGGGCTACTGATCGCCACGCTGCTCCTTACAGCGCTCTTCGCTTCCCTCATTGCACCCGCCGATCCCTATGCCATTGCGCCGATGGAACGGCTGCGCCCGCCGAGTTTCGCGCATCCCTTTGGTACCGATGGACTGGGGCGCGACCTCTTCAGCCGCGTGGTCTTTGGCGCACGCACCGCTCTCTACATGGCGCTCCCCGCGGTCCTCATCGCCTCCGTGTCGGGTATCTTCCTCGGCCTACTGGCGGGCTACTACGGCGGCCTCTTCGATCAGATCGCCTCGCGCGTGATGGATGCCTGGCTCGCTTTCCCCGGCCTGTTGCTGGCGGTGGTGATGGTTGCCCGCATGGGGCCGTCACTTAGTACGACTATCATTGCCCTTGGGATCGTCGGCATCCCTGGCTACTACCGCCTCACGCGCAACGGCACACTTTCGGCACGCCATACGCCCTATATCGAAGCGGCCTACGCGCTTGGTTTGGGCGATCTGCGCATTATGCTGCGTCATATTCTGCCCAACCTCGCCTCGCCGCTAGTCGTGCTGGCGACCCTGCGCCTCGGTACAATCTTGCTCGCCGGTGGTGCGCTCAGTTTCATCGGACTCGGTGCCCAACCCCCCACCGCCGAGTGGGGCACGCTGCTCGCCGCTGGCCGCGACAACATGGATCGCGCTTGGTGGCTGGCGCTCTTCCCTGGCCTCGCCATCACCGCTAGTGTGATGGGCTTCAATCTGCTCGGCGACGGCCTGCGCGATCTGCTGACACCCGATCATACGGTGCAGCGCAAGAGTCTTAAGCAGTAGCTTGCCCGTGTGGGAAGGTGTGCGGGGCCTGGCCCCGCCACGCCTCCCCACACGGGCAGAGCAAAGTACGGAGTAGCCCATGCAGAGTTATGACGTGGTCATCGTTGGTGGCGGGATCAGCGGCCTGAGTGCCGCCTACACGCTCTACAAGCGCGGCTTGGAGGTTCTCGTCCTGGAGGCCAATGCTGAGGTTGGCGGTTCGATGCAGAGCATCGTGACGCCGGAGGGCTATACGCTCGACTGTGGCCCCAATACGTTGGCGACCCGCGATGCGCGCCTTTGGAATGATTTCGGCGATTTGGGGCTGCGTAGCCAGATGGTGATTGCGGGGCGCGCCGGTAAACGACGCTACTTCTTACAAAACGGCAAGCCACTCGAAATTCCCACTTCGCCGGTGGGCCTCGTGCGTGCCCCGTTGATTCCCTTCGCCGCAAAGCTGCGTATGCTGCGCGAACCCTTCATCCCGCGGAGCACAAGTGGCGACGAGAGTGTGGCCAGTTTCTTTGCGCGGCGCCTCGGCCCGGAGGCGATGAGCCGCCTGATTGACCCCTTTGTCTCAGGCGTCTATTCGGGCGACCCGGCGGCGATGTCGGTCAAGGCTGCCTTCCCCAGCCTCTGGGAGGCCGAACAGCGGGCGGGGAGCATCATCAAGGGGATGGTGAGCGGGCGGCCCAAGGCACCCAAGGATGCGCCCAAAGAGCCGAAGATGCGCAGCGTCACCTTTAGCTTCAAGGGCGGCATTGCGGCATGGCCCAAGACGATTGCGCGTACGCTTGGCGCACGCCGCGTCTGGTGCCAAGCGCGGGCCAGCGACCTCTTCCAGGAGGGCAACCTCTGGCGGCTCGTCGTCGAACGGGCCAACGGCCCGGCGGAGACGGTCGAGACGCGGGCGGTGGTGATGGCCACGCCCGCCTTTAACGCCGCCGATTTGGTGGCCGAACTGGATCAGGCCGCCGCTGCCGCGCTACGGGCGATTCCCTACTCCTCGATGGCCGTCGTCAACTTGGGCTACCGCCGCTACCAAGTGGCCCACCCGCTCGACGGCTTCGGCGTCTTGGCCCCCTCGTGCGAGAAGCGCAACTTTTTGGGCATCCTTTGGGCCTCTAGCCTCTTTCCGCCCTTCGCGCCCGAAGGGCGCGTTTCGACCATCACGCTCATGGGTGGCTCGCTCAACCCCATTCGCCCCGAACAGAGCCGCGAGGAGATCATCGCCAGCGCCATCCGCGACAACGAGCAGGTGTTGGGGGCCAAGGGCGAGCCAGAGGTGGTGAACTACAGCCGCTGGCCCAGCGCCATTCCGCAGTACAACTTTGGCCACGACGAACGCATGGCCACCCTCGAACGGCTCGAAGCACGTTGCCCTGGGATCTACTTCCTCGGTAGCTACCGTGGCGGTGTCGGTGTACCCAAGTGCTGGAAGAACGCCGTCGAGATGGCGGATCGCATCGGCGATGCGTTAGTGGGCCAGCCCGCAGGGGTTACGGTCGAGTAAGGAGAAGGTGCGTGAGGGAACATGGTTCCCTCACGCACCCTTGGCCCGGCGGAGGTTTGGGGGCATGCCCCCCTTATGCCGTCCGGCAGGGGTTTGGGGGCCATGCCCCCAAGAAATCCCCCTGTTGGGCAGGGGATCGGGGGCATGGCCCCCGAAAATCCTCCCACAGCACGTAGAGTATCGCAAGGCGCAGCCTTGCCTAACCTGGAAATCCACCCTATGACCCTCTTCAAAAACTTCCGCCTGGGGCTCCTGCACGTCGCGGTGGCGATCACCCTGGTGCCCATCTCCGGGGTGCTGAACCGGATCATGATCCACGAAATGGGTATTTGGGCTACCATCGTGGCTGGGTTGATCATCCTGCCGCCCCTGCTTTCGCCACTCCAACCTATTCTTGGCCAATATTCCGATCACCATCCGCTCTTTGGCTACCGCCGCACGCCCTATATCGTGCTGGGTTTCATCCTCTGCATTAGCGGCGCAATGCTCACCCCACTTGGTGCGCTGGCGATGGATGAGAGCTTTTTTCCGGGCTTTTTCTTTGCCCTTGGTGCCTTCTTCATGTGGGGTTTGGGCTACAACCTCGCGGTGGTCTCCTATCTCTCATTGGCCAGCGACCTCTCGGACGAGGGGCGCAGTTCGCGCACCATTGCCATTATGTGGTTCATGATGCTCTGTGGCGTCATCACCACCGCCATTCTTACCGGCATCGCGCTGGATGACTATTCGTCCGAGCAGTTGGTGCGCGTCTTCTTCATTGCAGGCATGGTTTCGTTCACGCTCGCCACCTTGGGCATTGTCGGCCTGGAGCCGCGCAACGCCAAGAAGCCGACGGAGAAGCGCCATAGTTTCCGTGAAGCGATTGGTACGGTGATCGGCAACCCCCACGCCCGCGTCTTCTTCGTCTACCTGATTATGCTGCTCTCGGCCATTATGGGCCAGGACGTACTGCTGGAACCCTTCGGGGCTGCCGCGTTTGACATGAGCGTGCGCGAAACGACCCAACTCACCGCCTTCTGGGGCGCCGCCACGATGGTCGCCCTATTGCTGCAAGGCGTGCTCTTCAGCCGCTTTATGACCAAAAAGACGGGCGCGACCATGGGGGCGTTGATTGCGGTAGCGGGCTTCTTCTTGATCGCACTGAGTGGCGTCTTGGCCTTCCAGCCGCTCTTCGTTCCGGGCATCATCGTGCTGGGCTTTGGTACCGGCATCGCCACCACCACCAACTTGGCTATGATGCTCGACATGACCACCCCGACCAACGTGGGGCTCTACATCGGTGCATGGGGTGTGGCCGACGCGACGGCGCGTGGCCTCGGCAATGTGATGGCCGGCGTGGTGCGCGACATCATCACCCACACCGTCGGCAGCCCGGTCATTGGCTACACCACCGTCTTTATGCTTGAAGGCACGATCCTCTGTGCGGCCCTGCTGCTGCTGCGCCGCATTGACGTGAGCGCGTTCCGTAGCGAGCAGCAGAGCATGACGACGCTGATCGCGGTTGCGGCGGATGCGTAAGGTTTAAGGGCTACCGCCCTAAAACCCGTTGTTGAGGCAAGCTCCCCATAAAAATTGGGGAAAGGGTGCGCGAGGGAACCTGGTTCCCTCGCATCCTCCCACCATCCACCATCCCACGGGGCGTGGGGCGCAGCCCCACAAACTTTCGTCACACCCACGAAACCATCCAGGTTTCAACCTCTAGAATATGGAAGGCAAGAGACGAGGACTGAACTATGAAGCTCATTTTGGCAGGACTTGACCACACCACAGCGCCGGTCGAGATTCGTGAGAAGTTGGCCTTTAGCAGCACCGACCTACCCCAGGCCCTCACTGCGCTCACGACGCCGCAGGCGGGTCGTCCGCCCCTGCTCTCCGAGGCAGTCATTCTCTCGACCTGTAACCGTGTCGAGATCTACGGGGTCGCGCAAGAGGCGCTCAACGCTCAGAGCCTGGTGCCGTTTCTGGCCGAGTTCCACGCCCTTGAGGAACACCAGTTCGCTCATGCGCTCTTCTTTCTCAACGACGATGCGGTCGTCCGCCACGTTTGCGCCACATCGGCTGGCTTGCGCTCGCTGGTACTCGGCGAGGCGCAAATTCAGGGCCAGGTGCGTCAGGCGTATGAGGTTGCCCAGGCGAGCGGTGCCGTTGGCCCGGTGCTGCACCGCCTCTTCCAAAATGCCCTGACTGCGGGCAAACGGGTACGCACGGAAACCGCCTTGGGCCAAGGCGCAGCCAGCGTCTCGCAGGCGGGCGTCGAGTTGGCGCGTCATCGCTTGGGCGAACTGGCGGGCCGGGCGGTGCTGCTGGTCGGTGGCGGTGAGGTGAGCGAATTAGCGGCACAAAATCTGCTGGCTAACGGGGCCGACTCGCTGATGATCATCAACCGTACCACCTCGCGGGCGCGTGAACTGGCCGAACGCTACAAGGCGACCGCCCATAGCTTCGATGAACTCGCGGCCTGTCTGGCCCGCGCCGACATTGTGATTAGCTCGACTGCGGCGCCCGTCACCATCATCTTCCGCGAGCAGGTCGCGGCAGCAATGGAGTCCAAGGTGCAGGCGCGCAGTGTCGGCGAGAGCAGCCCGCCCCCCGCGATGCTGCTGATTGACCTCGCCGTCCCGCGCGACATCGCCTCCGATGTGGGCGATGTGCCCGGCGTTCACCTCTGCACCGTTGACGACTTGCAGGAGGTGGTGCGGGCGACGTTGGGCCAGCGTTCGATTGCGGCGGCCATCGCTGAGGCGATTGTCAATGAAGAGGCCGCTGAATTCCTGGCTTGGTGCAAGACCCAAGATGCTGTGCCGGCGCTTACCCGTCTACGTGAACATGCCGAGCATATGCGCAATTCGGAGTTGGAACGTGCCCTGCGCCGTCTGCGCGATCTTTCGCCGGAACAGCGCAGTGTCGTGGAGGGCCTGACGCGCAGTTTGGTCAACAAGCTGTTGCACACGCCGACGTGCCGTTTGCGCGCCGCCGCTGCCCAAGGCGACGGCCAGCGTTATGCGGCTTTGGTTGCTGACCTGTTTAATTTGGAGACGTTATGAACCGTTCGCTTATTCTTGGTACGCGGGGCAGTAAGCTTGCCTTGGCCCAGTCGGGGATGATGGCCGCCACATTGCGCGCCCTCCATCCTGGCCTGGAGGTCGAATTGCGGGTGATCAGTACGCAGGGTGACCGGGTGCTCGATGTGGCCCTTTCGGCGGTGGGTGACAAGGGTTTGTTCGTGAAAGAGTTGGAGCAGGCGCTCACGGCCAACGAGGTGGATTTCTGCGTGCATAGCTGCAAAGATCTGCCCTCGCAGTTGCCCGACGGGCTCACCTTGGCCGCCTTCCCCGAACGCGCTGATCCGCGTGACATCATCGTCAGTCCGCTGAAGGAGGAGGGCCAAGTCCTCGATCTCACCAGCCTGCGCCAGGGGGCCGTGGTGGGGACGAGCAGCCTGCGCCGGGCGTGCCAGTTGCGAGCGTTGCGCCCCGACTTGGATCTGCGTGATGTGCGCGGCAATGTGGATACCCGCCTGCGCAAGTTGGCCGAAGGCCAGTACGAGGCGCTGGTGTTGGCGACGGCGGGTCTGGTGCGTTTGGGGCTGTTGCAAGCCGACGGCACCCTCACCAGCGATGGCGTCACCTTCGTAGGCCACCCCCTCGCCGCCGAGCAGATGCTTCCGGCGGTGGCTCAGGGTTCGCTGGCGATTGAGTGTCGCGCCGACGATGCGACAACGTTGGAGCTATTGGCACCGCTCGATCACGCAGCGACGCGGGCGGCAGCCTTGGCCGAACGCGCCTTCCTGCGCCGTCTTGAAGGTGGCTGCCAAGTGCCGATTGCCGCCTATGCCACCCTCAACGACGACGTGCTGACCCTACGCGGCCTCGTCGGTTCGCTCGACGGCCTCACCATCGTGCGCGGCGAACACAAGGGTGCAGCGAGCGAAGCGGAAGCGTTAGGCACCGCCCTCGCCGAAGAGTTGATCGCCCAGGGCGCCGAGCGCATCCTCGCAGAGTTGGCGAGTCGGTAGGGGAACGGATTTCTGGGGCAGCCGGATGGCCCTCACCCCCCGGCCCCCTCTCCCACGTTGTGGGAGAGGGGGAGGTAGGGGAACGGATTTCTGGGGCAGCCGGATGGCCCTCACCCCCCGGCCCCCTC
>RSAS01000508.1:28120-31585 GCA_003934145.1 Candidatus Viridilinea halotolerans
GGATGGCCCTCACCCCCCGGCCCCCTCTCCCACGTTGTGGGAGAGGGGGAGGTAGTACGCGGGATGCTTGGCCTTGTCCCACGGGGGCGTGGGGGAACTTGGTTCCCCCACAAAACCTCCCACGGGGGCGTGGGGGAACATGGTTCCCCCAGATCCTCCCCACGGGGGCGTGGGGGAACATGGTTCCCCCAGTGACATCCACAGCGGCGTGTGGGCGGAACGCTGTTCCGCCCCACACGCCCCAGGAAGAGCAATGAGTGAGACACGACCGCTGGCGGGCATGCGCGTCCTAATCACTAGGGCGGCAGAACGCGCCGAGGGCATGGCTGCGCGCCTGCGGGATTTGGGGGCCGAACCTCTGGTTCACCCGACGATTGCCTATGCACCGCCTGAGGATACGGAGGCGCTGCGGGTGGCGTTGGAGCGCCTGGAGGCTGGTTTCTACGAATGGCTGATGTTGACCAGCATCACGGCGGTGGAGGCGGTGGCCAATGGCCTCAGTGGGCGCAAGTTGGGCGGGCGCGTCTCGCTCAAAATTGGCGCGGTAGGGCCAGCGACTGCTGTGGCCACGCAGGCGTTGCTTGGCCTGGAAGTGGCGGGCATGCCGGAGCGCTTCACGGGCGAAGAACTCGCTGCGGCGTTGGGCGATCCGGTGGGGCGGCGGGTCTTGCTGCCCAACGCCGAAATGGCCCGGCCCGCCTTGCAGGAGCGCCTGCAGGCGGCGGGGGCCATGGTGGATCGGGTGATCGCCTATCGCACCGTGCCCGCCCCCGGCGGCACAGAGTTGGCGGCTACGCTGGGCGATGGCACGGGCTGGGCGATTATGCTCAGTAGCCCTTCGACCGCCCAGTTCCTTTTGGCTCAGTTGGGGCCAGCCAACCGCAGGGCGCTGCAACACGCCCTGCTGGCCTGTATTGGCCCGACGACCGCGAACGCTTGCCGCGAACTGGGGCTGACGCCCAGTGTCGTTGCGGAAGCCTATAGCGAGGAGGGCCTGTTGCGTGCTTTGGTGGAGTATGTGGAGGGGGTTGCAGGGGGAACCTAGTTCCCCCTGCAACCCCCTTTGGGAAGGAATAGGTTTATGGGCTTTCCCTCTATTCGTCCGCGTCGTCTGCGCCGTACCACTGGTTTGCAGCGTATGGTGCGCGAGACGACGTTGCGCGCCGACCAGTTGATCGCGCCGCTCTTCATCCGTCACGGTGAGGGCGTGAGTCGGAAGATTGCTTCGATGCCTGGCCATAGCCAACTCTCGGTAGATATGGCGGTGCGCGAGGCGGAGGCGATTGCTGAGTTGGGCATTCCGGCGGTGCTACTCTTTGGCATTCCCGCCAAGAAGGATTTGTTGGGGAGTGAGAATTTCGATCCCCAAGGAATTGTGCCGCAGGCGGCCTACGCGATTAAGAAGGCTGTCCCGGAATTGGTTGTGATTTCGGATATGTGCTGTTGCGAGTATACCGATCACGGCCATTGCGGCATTATCAATATGCCGGGTGCCCCTGGCTACAACGAGCGTCTCGCTGAAGGCTACCTGCTCAACGATCCCACGTTGGAGCTTTTGGGTAAGGCGTCGGTGGTGCATGCCCAGGCGGGCGCCGACATCATTGCGCCTTCGGGCATGATGGACGGCATGATTAGCACCATCCGCAGCGCCCTCGACAAGGCGGGCATGGAGCATACGGTGATTATGAGCTATGCCGCCAAGTATGCTTCGGCCTTCTACGGGCCCTTCCGCGATGCCGCCGAGAGCCCGCCCGGCTTTGGCGATCGCAGCAACTACCAGATGGACCCCGGCAATGCGCGTGAGGCGCTGCGTGAAGTGGCACTCGATGTGGAAGAGGGCGCGGATATGTTGATGGTGAAGCCTGCGTTGGCCTACCTCGACATCATTCGCCAACTGCGTGATCGTTTCGATCTGCCGTTGGCGGCCTATCAGGTGAGTGGCGAGTACAGCATGGTCAAGGCCGCCGCCGAGCGCGGTTGGCTCGATGAGCAACGCACCGCCATGGAGAGCCTGACGAGCATCGCCCGCGCCGGGGCGGATATGATCATTACCTATTGGGCGAAGGATGCGGTGAAGTGGATGCGTGGGTAGGTTTTTTTGTGCCGTTGTGGCGGCGAAGCCGCCACAACGGCACAGGGGATTTTTTTGGGGGAGGCTACGCCTCCCCCAAACCCCCGCCGCAAGGCTGTGCTTGATCCGCTGGGGGCGCGGGGGCTTGGCCCCCGTAAAACAAACTGTAATACTCTAGGAGATACAATGACGAAACCAATTGTCACCGCTTGCCGCCGTGAACCGACTGACCATACGCCGATCTGGTTGATGCGCCAGGCGGGGCGCTATATGTCGGTCTATCGGGCGGTGCGTGAACGCCACGGCTTTCTACAGATGGTCAAGCTTCCGGAGGTGGCGGCGGAAGTGACGTTGCAGCCGATTACCGCCTTTGGTATGGATGCGGCGATTATTTTTGCCGATATTCTGCCCCCGCTTGAGGGTCTGGGTATTCATTTGACCTTTGAGAAGGGCGAAGGGCCGGTGATTCACAATCCGATCCGTAAGCCGGCTGATATTGAGGCGTTGCAGCCGTATGATGCCGCGACCCATTCGGGCTATACGTTGGAAGCGTTGCGCATTGTGCGCCGTGAACTGCCGGAGACGACGGCGCTCTATGGTTTTAGTGGTGCGCCCTTTACGCTGGCGAGCTATGCGATTGAGGGCGGCGGTAGCCGCGAGTATCGCCGTACGAAGGCGATGATGTATAACGATCCAGAGAATTGGCATAAGCTCATGGATCGCCTGACCGATATGGTGATCAACTACCTTGTTGCTCAGGTTGAGGTTGGCTGCGATGTCGTGCAGATCTTCGACTCGTGGGCCGGCTCGTTGGCCCCCGACGACTTCCGCGAGTATGTATTGCCCTACGTGCAGCGGGCGGTTAGCACCACCCAAGCGCAAACGAAGGCGCCGGTGGTCTACTTTGGCACCGACATGAACGGCATGCTCCCGATGCTGCGCGAGACGGGGGCCGATGTGTTGGGCCTCGATTGGCGCATTCGCCTGGAGGATGGTTGGGCGCAGTACGGCCATGATGTAGCGATCCAGGGCAATCTCGACCCGATGGCGTTGCACGGCTCGTGGCCAGAGATTGAGCGCCGCGCCAAAATGATTCTGGATCAGGCGGCGGGTCGCCCCGGCCACATCTTCAACGTCGGCCACGGCATCCTCACCGAGACGCCGGAAGACAATGTGCGGCGGCTGGTGGAGTTTGTGCAGAACTATCGTTATCAGGGGTAAACCCAGGGTTTACCCTGTTGCTTTGGGGCTACGCCCCAAACCCCGCCGAGGGGGATTTTTTGGGGGCCATGCCCCCAAACCCCCGCCGGGGGGGATTTTTCGGGGGCCATGCCCCCGAACCCCCGCTGGGGGGGATTTTTCGGGGGCCTGGCCCCCGAACCCCCGCTGGGGGG
>RSAS01000203.1 GCA_003934145.1 Candidatus Viridilinea halotolerans
CCGTCATGCTGAGCGCAGCGAAGCATCTCTTTGCGTAACGACGAGAGACCCTTCGCTGCGCTCAGGGTGACAAGAACTCTTGTTTCTCTTCGCGTCACTGGCCCGCGGGCCATTTAATACTCAGCATGACAGGCTGTTGGGGTACGTAAAAGTTTCCGCTTCCCTTAGCCCCGTTACACGCTCACACGGGGCTGAAGCCCCTACTACGAACGGTAAAGCTGAAAGGCTCTTTCTGAAACCATCCCTAAGGCGGCGTGCTATACTGCCCCCTGTTCCTCTGTTCCCCTGTTCTTCTGTTCTCATGCCCTCTATGCTCTGGTTATACTGCAATGTTTACTCCCACCAGCCTAATTCGCCCGGAGATTGCCGCGTTGGAGGCGTATACGCCGATTTTGCCGCTGGAGGTGCTGGCTGAGCGTTTGGGCTTGCCGGTAGAGCAGTTGGTAAAATTGGATGCCAATGAGAATCCCTATGGCCCGGCGCCGCGCGTGCGTGCGGCGTTGGCCGCTGAGTCCCATTACCATATCTATCCCGATCCCGAGCATACGCGCTTGCGGGCAGCCCTGGCGGAGTATACGGGGCTGCCTGCCGCGATGATTTTGTGTGGGGCCGGGGCAGATGAGCTTATTGATCTGATTTTGCGCCTGATTTTGACTTCGGGTGATGTGGTGTTGGATTGCCCGCCAACGTTTGGTATGTACCGTTTTGATACAGAGGTTTGTGGCGGGCGCGTGGTAGAGGTGGCGCGCTGCGCCGATTTTAGCCTGGATGTGGCGGCGCTAGAGACGGCGGCGCGAACGCATCAGGCGCGGGTGGTTTTTTTGGCTGCGCCGAACAATCCGAGTGGCAATCCATTGCCGCCGGAGCAACTAGAGCGGCTGTTGGCCTTGCCGCTGCTGGTGGTGGTTGACGAAGCCTACCTGGAGTTTGCGGGCGTGGGCCAGGGCTATGCGCCTTGGGTGGCGCGCTACGCAAATCTGGCGGTGCTGCGTACCTTCAGCAAGTGGGCGGGGCTGGCGGGGATGCGTGTCGGGTATGGCATCTTCCCGGCGTGGCTGAGTGAGCAGTTGTGGAAGATGAAGCAGCCCTACAATGTGAGTGTGGCGGGGCAGGTCGCGGCGCTGACATCGCTTGAAGAGCGGGCATGGTTGTTGGGCAATGTCGCGCGCATTGTGGCCGAGCGTGAGCGCTTGCTCCCGCTGCTGGCGGCGTTGCCCTATTTGGAACCGCAGCCGAGCGTGGCCAACTTTATCCTCTGCCGGGTGGTGGGGCGGAACGCTCGCGATCTAAAATTGGCCTTGGAGCAGCAGGGAATTTTGGTGCGCTACTACCACAACGATCTGCTACGCGACTACATTCGCATCAGTATCGGCACCCCGGCGCAGAGTGAGGCGCTGCTGGCAGCGTTGAGCGCCTTAAGCTAGGGGGGATTTTGGAGGGGCTGCGCCCTCCACTCCCCCCTACTTCTTACAGGCCGACTTCGCCGCGCAGGAAGCGGGCGGCGGTTTCGGCAAGGATGGCGGCACCCAAGGGGAGACAACGTTCGTCGATGTCGAAGATGGGGGTGTGATGGGCGCGGACGACGCCGTCGTCGCGGGCGGCACCGAGCAGGAGCATGGCCCCGGGTGCTTTCTGCGTCATGTAGGCGAAATCTTCGGCCCCGAGGCCCGGAGCGGAGCGGTCGAAAGCTTCACTGCCGAGCAGGTCGTGGGCGACCTGTTCCATCCAGTCGGCGACACGGCCATCGTTCCAGCCCGCCGGGTAGCCGCGCCCAATCTTGAGCCGGTAGTCGCCACCGTAGGCGCGGCTGACGGCAAAGGCACGTTCGACTTCGGCGACGAGTTGTTCGCGCACTTGGGCGCTGTAGCTGCGCATGGTGCCTTCGATACGGACGGCACTAGGGATAACGTTGGTGGCGTGGCCGCCGTTGACGACGCCGACGCTGACAATGCTCGGTTCAACGGGATCGATGCGGCGGGCGCGAATGCCGTAGAGCGCCGTGAGCACCGGAATAAGCATAAAGAGCGGGTCGGTTCCCTCGTGGGGCGAGGCACCGTGGCCACCGCTGCCCAAGATCTCGCCGCGAAAATCGTCAACGGCGGCAGAGGTCCACCCGCTACGAATAGTAACCTTGCCCAAGGGCAGGGTTGAGTCAACGTGAAGGGCGATCACGGCATCCACGCCATCCATCACGCCCTCTTCGACCATACGTAGGCCGCCGCTTTTGCCCTCGACATCCCATGCCTCTTCGGAGGGCTGAAAGAGCAAGCGCACCCGCCCGCACAGCTCGCCGTTGGCGAAACGTTCGCGCAAGAGGTGGGTGGCCCCCAAGAGCATCGCGGTGTGAGCGTCGTGGCCGCAGGCGTGCATGAGGCCAGGGTTGGTGGAAGCAAAACTAAGGCCAGTCGCCTCAAGAATGGGCAGAGCATCCATATCGGCGCGCATGGCAATAGTAGGGCCATCCGCATTGCCGAATTCACCGACGACACCGGTTTTGGCTACGCCGGTACGCACGGCAATACCGCCAAGTTCATTAAGCGTAGCCACGACCAATGCGGCGGTGCGCTGCTCGGTAAAACTTATTTCGGGATGGGCGTGAATATCACGGCGCAAATGTACCAGTTCGTCGGCGAGCGCCTGAGCTTGCGTAAGCATAGACAGTTTCCTTAGCATCCCCCCGCTCGGCGGGGGCTTGGGGGCCGCAGGCCCAATACGTTTCAAATAAGACCTCACAGGTCGGCTCTTCTGCACTGGAACGCCATCAGCAAAGGCATGTGAGGTCTATGCTCTCCCTTATTTGAAAGGTATTGGGCCATGGCCCCGAAGAATTTCTCCGTGGGGCGGGGGCTTGGGGGCGAAGCCCCCAAGCAATTCCAAAGAGGATCACCCCTCCGTCATAAACCAATTTTCGCCGACTTGGAGCGTAGGCAAGCCGTCGCGCTGGGCACCAATGAGATCAATGAGGCCACCGCTACGCTCACGGATGAGGTCGCCATTGGCATTGTAAAAACGCAGAACGAACTGGCCATCCACGACGCGCACGAGGGCGCGACCGTCGTGTTGTTCGATGATTTCAGTGCCAGAGAAGGTTAATTCGAGGGTGGCATAGGCACCTACAGCGGGGCTGGCGGCGCTTGCCGCAAAACGAGCGAGCATTGCAGCCATGGCGTTGCGTTGATCAACCCGTTCGCTGGGAGCAAAGTGGCTGGCGAGGCGTTCGGCCCACGCCCGACGCGCCTCGGGGGTGGCAAGCTCGGGATCGGTAAGGGCCGCATTGAGATCTTCGAGAAAACTTTCGACGACTTGGCGCGGGCTACCGCCACCGGCCCCAACCAACTCGTTGACACTGAGTACGGAACCGCAGGCACTAAGCAGGAGGGGTATGGCAAAGAGAATGGTGTAGCGCAGCATAATTATGGCGAATTCGGAGGCATGGCCCCCGAATCATCTCTCTCTTCCCTGAAGGGGCGTGGCGGCGCGGGCAGATCGGCGCGGATGATCTGGTTGCCGTTGACGACATAGAGGATCGGGCGGGGGCCGCTCGTATCTACGGCGAGGCTGGTGAGCGCGTCAAAGCTCATCGTGCTATCGGCACGCGTCTTGAGTTGTTGGATGACGCGGCCAGTCGTCTTCTCGACCTGAATAATGCGACCATTGCGGGCATCCACGAGGAAGAAATAGCCATCGTCGGGGCCGCTGCCGGTGACGTAAAAGGCGCGTACCAAGCTAATAGGCGGCGTGATAGATTCGGGGTTGACTTCAGCAACAAATTGACCTTGGCTGAAGATGAGAATGGTACCGTTGGAGCGTAACAGGTAAATCGTTCCGTCTACGGCCATATCAACGACGGTACTCATGTCAACCCCCACGGTACTCGCCGGATCAAGCCAATAATCGGGAGTATCGCCGTAGAAGCCTGAACGGAAGCGCAGCACTTCGTTGGGTTGCGCCCCCCAGACGTAGAGGTTGCCGCCATATTCTTCGACATCAAGGCGATCACGGGGGAACCAGATTTCGCTGGCACCGAGCTTGGAGTAGTTCCAGTTGCCGCCGGACTGGAAGTAGTAGCCAAAGCCGTTGGGAGCTTGATCAACCGCGATGACCTGATCGATGCGCCAGAGTGCGGCACGGATCGTCCCGACAACCGCTGTGCCAATCCCCTGCCCCGGGCTGAGGTAGGTTTGGGCGGCACCGCCATCGCGGCGAATGCGGTAGAGGCGACCATTTTGCGTATCGGCATCAACGGCGTAGATGTAACTCATGTGCTCAAGGGTAACCGTATCGGTTACCCCAATGAGCGCTGGAGGCACGACGATGCTGGCGAATTGCCCGGTGGCGAGGGGGTGGGTGGTGATCAGTTGGGGGTTGTCGAGGAAATTGAGGCGTTGCACAGCCGCGAGGGCGCGTTCATATTCGCGCTGCAATTCCTGGTAGCGCAGCCAGAGTTCGGTATCGGTAGCGTTAACGCTAGGACTCGTACGCACTTCATCAATGGCTTGGCTGGCCAATTCGAGCGCTTGGAGGGCCGCTTCCTCGTCGGGGGCATCGCGTATGAAGGCGAGGCGCTGTTCCGCAGCGACAAAATACTCAATGGCCAACTGCTGCTCGTTGGCGCGGGTGAGGAAGGTGCCGTAAAAGATGAGCGCGGCAACAGCCACGACTAGCCCTATCAGGAGTTGCCATGGGATCGGGGGGCCGCTGCGACGGTAGGTAAGTCCTTGACCGCGCAACATAGGGCTTTGCGGCGGCAAGGAGGCGTGTACACGGCGCGAGCGCCAGCGCTCTTCGATGCCCAGGGCAAGGTGGCGCAAGGGCAGGGTCAGACGTTCGCCCCAGGACATATCGATCATCGGTTTATACTCATAGCGCGGGCGGTAGGGGCGGCCCGGCGTAAGGGCGATGGGATCGCCAAGATCGATGGGGCGTTTGGGTAAACCAGGGGCGAGATCTTCGCCCAGGAAGGCCGAGGGGGGCAGATTCTCGTGGCGTAGCGGCGCCTTTTCGTAGTCGCTACGCTGAGTTTGGGCATAATGCTCCTCAAGCGAAGGCCCAAGCTCAAGCGGCGGAGGGCGCGGAATTGGCTGGGGCGAGTGGGTTGGTTGCGCGGGGAATTGTTGGATGGCGGGCGCAGCATCGGGCAGCGGAGGCGGCTCATCCAGTTGGGGACGCACCACGCGCAGGATGGCCCCACCAAGCCCGCGCAGCCAACCTTTACGTTCCTGGGTGGCGTGCGCAACCCGGCCCGTGCCACGCGGCAAGCGGGGCGCGAGCTTGTGTACTGCGCTTATGGTCAGGATCAGGGCATGGGCATCGCTCAACTCATGGGCGGTAGCTACTTGGCGTAGCCGCTCAGTAACCGCCGCCGGATCACGCTGACGCAGCGCGTGATCCAGCTCCGTGCGTCCCAGCAGCGACGCGAAGCTGCTCGTGCAAAGAAGCATGCCCGCACCACTGTTCATGGTGCAGCGGTAGAGTTCTGGCTCAATGAAGAGGCTGGCACCCAGGGCACCGGAACGCGCAAAGGGAGCTACACTGACGTGAGCCGGATCCCAGGAGGGATGGGCCGGCAGTGCCCGCAGCCGCCCTTCGGCCAGCAGGTAGGCTTGCGTGGGCGGCACCTGCGCAAGAAAAAGGTCGTTGTCGCGCAGGATCGCGCACGACAGCCCCACACAGACCCGCTGCTCGTCGGGCAGTTTGAAGTTCTGTTCGTAGAGCGCCTTATTGGCAATGCGGATGGCGAGGCGTAGCGATGAGGTCAGGCTATAGGAGCTATCGCTGTAGAAGCCCTGAAGCATCATGCGGCTAACGAGGCGGCATGCTGCGAGGGCGTGGGGGCTATCGCTGTTGGCCTCAACCAAGAGGTAGATCCGCCCCTTGCGCCCGGCTGGGGAGGCGGGCGTGGTTGGCTCGACCAACGTAATGAGGTCGCTCTGCTCCTGACTAATCCCTCCCACCAGCGCCAACTGGGCGGTGAGCATCTCGACTCGCTGCATACGTCCTGCTTCCTTTGGAAAACTCTCGCACCAGATTATAGCACAGGGGGGCGTGAGATTCCTGAGCATCCCCCCCGTCCGGCGTTTAAGGGCGGACAGAACATTCGCTCGGCAAGTCACGGATAGGTGATT
>RSAS01000604.1 GCA_003934145.1 Candidatus Viridilinea halotolerans
CGTATTGGGGCATGGCCCCCAAGCATGTCCTCCTGGGGATTTGGGGGCATGGCCCCCAAAAACCCCCCCAACATGGTTACCAACCTTGACTCAAAGAGGAGCAAAAAACCAATGAAAGCCCCGATCCACTTCTACAAGCCCCTCGCCACGGGGGCACCCCAACCCCTGCGCGAACTGCCCATCCGCCCCGAACGCATGATCCACTTCTTTCCGCCCCACATCGAGAAGATTCGCGCCCGCCTGCCCGAAACCATGCGCCAGGTTGATGTCCTCTGTGGCAATTTAGAAGATGCCATCCCGGTTGAAGCGAAAGAGGCCGCCCGCGTCGGCTTTATCGAGGCCGCTCAAGCGCTCGACTTTGGCGATACCGCCCTCTGGATTCGCGTCAACGCCCTCAATAGCCCCTGGATTCTCGACGACATTAGCGAACTCGTCGCCAACGTCGGCAACAAGCTCGACGTCATCATGATTCCTAAGGTCGAAGGGCCGTGGGACATCCACTTCGTTGATCAATACTTGGCGCTGCTCGAAGCCAAACACCAAGTCACCAAGCCTATCCTCATCCACGCCCTCCTCGAGACCGCCCAAGGCGTCGAGAATATCGCCGCGATTGCCGGCGCCAGCCCGCGCATGCACGGCATGAGCCTCGGCCCCGCCGATCTCGCCGCCTCACGGGGCATGAAGACGACCCGCGTCGGCGGTGGCCACCCCTTCTACGGCGTTCTCGCCGATCCCGTTGAAGGCAGCGACACGCGCGTCTTTGCCCAGCAGGATCTCTGGCACTACACCGTCGCCCGCATGGTAGACGCCTGCGTCGCCCACGGCATCCGCGCCTTCTACGGCCCCTTCGGTGACCTCAAAGACGAAGCCGCCTGCGAGTCACAGTTCCGCAACGCTTTCCTCATGGGCTGCAGCGGTGCCTGGTCGCTCGCTCCCAACCAGATCGCCATCGCCCGCCGCGTCTTCAGCCCCGCCGTCAACGAAGTGCTCTTCGCCAAACGCATCCTCGACGCCATGCCCGACGGCAGCGGCGTCGCCATGATCGACGGCAAAATGCAAGACGACGCCACCTGGAAACAGGCCAAAGTCATCGTAGATCTCGCCCGCATGGTTGCCCGCAAAGACCCCGAATTGGCCGCAGCCTACGGCCTGTAGAAGATTGCGGGGGAACCATGTTCCCCCGGCCCCTGCAAAGGCAAGCGGGAACATGGTTCCCCCACGCACCACGTTCCTCGCGAGGGGGTGTGGTGGAACATG
>RSAS01000380.1 GCA_003934145.1 Candidatus Viridilinea halotolerans
AGAGGGGGGAAGAGATCGAGATTCCTGGCGTTGCAATGCGATTCCAGAAGGGGGGCGCACATGTTTTCTGTCCGCCCTTAAACGTTCATGCGCATGGGGCCTGCGGCCCCCGAAGAATCCCCCGTCCCAGTGGGGAGGATGCGAAGGGCGCCACCCTCCGCATCCTCCCGCCAAACGGGAAAGCCGATCGCCGCAAGGCGAAAACATCCCTCACCAAGCTTTGACACAGTATACTTGAACCATGACGACAACCAACCAACGCAACTGGAACATGCTTATGCTCATCGTCTTGGTGAGCGGGCTGGTTTTCATTTGGATGAGCCGGGTGGGGTCAACAACGGGCGTGAGGGGGCCGCAACAGAATGCTGGTCTTGACCAGCCGGCGGCGCCGGTGGTGGGGCGCATAGCGCCCGCTTTCAGCCTGAGTACCCCTGACGGACGGGTGGTGCAACTGGCCGAGCTACGCGGCCAAGTGGTGCTGATTAATGTTTGGGCCACTTGGTGCCCGCCGTGTCGTGCCGAGATGCCCGCGATTGAGGCGGCCTATAGCCGCTATGGGCCCGAGGGCTTTACCGTTTTGGCGGTCAATGTTGCCGAAGATCCCGCCAAGGTTGCCGCCTACATGCAGGCGACGGGTCTCAGCTTTCCGGCGCTGCTGGATCATGATGCCGCCGTCGCGAACAGGTACCAAGTGCGTGCGATGCCCTCGAGTTTCTTTGTGGATCGGCGTGGCGTGATTCGTATCATCTACCGTGGGCCGATGTCACAGCAGGTGATCACCGGCGCGGTGGAGCAGTTGTTAGCAGAACCATAATGTACCCTCTGCTCGAACTTGGCCCCTTGCGTCTCAGTACGGGTGGGCTCCTCATGCTCTTTGCGGCCTATCTTTGGGGTTGGCGTTTCGAGCGCTTCGCGCAGCGATGGGGCGGGGCGGCATTGGCGGCGCATGCCGCAGCATGCAGCGTGCCGATGTTGCTCGCGGCGGCGGTGGGGGGGCGGCTTTGGTATGGCCTGTTGCATTTCGAACTCTACGCCGCCAACCTGCGCCTATTTGTGGCCCCCCGGCTGGCGGAGATGGCCTGGCCGGGGGCGTTGCTGGGCGGGGCGGCGGTGGGCTTTTTCTGGGCGCAGCGCCGCCGGGCGGCAATTGCCCCGCTTGCCGATGCAGCAGCACTTGCCTTGCCGCCGGCGCTCGCGCTGGCCGCCGTAGGCATGCTGCTCAGCGGCGAAGGCTTTGGGCCAGCAACAAGCC
>RSAS01000516.1 GCA_003934145.1 Candidatus Viridilinea halotolerans
GTTCTTCCGTTCTTCCGTTCTTCCGTTCTTCCGTTCTTCCGTTCTTCCGTTCTTCTGCACCCTCACCGCCCCATCGGCCCATCACCGCCAGGGCGCACATGCACCACCTTGATCTGTGTATCGCCCGCCAAGATACTCAAAATGGTCGTGACGAGCGAAATTATAAGGCCGCCCCAGAAGGCCGGCCAGAAGCCGTCGATATGAAAATTGATCCCCACCTGATCGGCGAGGGCAGAGGTGAGCCCCAAAAGCAGCGCGTTGATCACCAAGCCAAAGAGCCCGAGCGTCAGAATCACCAGCGGACAGGTCAGCAGGTAGATCAACGGGCGCAACAATGCATTGAGCAGCCCAAAGACCAGCGCGACAATGCCGATGTGCCAGCCAGGGCCGCTAAACGCAATGCCCGGCACAGTCCAGACTGCCGCGAAGATACCGAGGGAACTGATCAGCCAGCGCAGCAAAAGGCGCTGCCAATCGGGTTGGGGCGCGGGCGGCAATGATGGTGTCTGCGATGGATCTTGCATAGCTCCTCCTTCTAGGGCGTAGCACGTCTACTGCTGCTTGTATGATACTATACTGTTGGCGTGGGCGAAGTTGGTTCGCCCACACCAAGTGTGCATGAACGTAAGGGGCCACGCCCCCGCGCCCCCGCCGCCAAGCGCGTCAGAAGCCTGCGTTTGCTCGGTTCACCTGTTCTCGGTTCACCTGTTTTTCATATGATCACAAATCTCTTTGATCGCGTAGGGCAGCGCGCCGCTGCCGACGGTAAGTCTGCCTATTTTCGCCTCCACCGCCACCGCTTCGCCGCGATGCTGCACGCCATGCATGACCATGCGCCGGGTGGCCATGTCTTGGAAGTGGGCGTCACGCCCGGCCACTTCACGGAACTGCTGGTTGAGTCGGGCTATCGCGTCAGCGGCGTAGACCTCGATCCCGAAGGGCGCAAGGCCCTCTGGGCGCGTTTGGGCGTGGATGTGCGCCAAGCCAACCTTGAACGCGAGGCGTTGCCTTTTGCTGATGCCAGCTTCGATTGGGTCGTCTTCTCCGAGGTGATCGAACACCTTGTCTATTCGCCCCTGCCGGTCTTGCGTGAATTTGGGCGCGTCTTGCGCCCCGGCGGGCGCTTGCTCCTCACAACCCCCAACGAGCTCTACCTCAAGAGCCGTCTGCGCACGATTGTGCGCGCCATGCTCTGGATGAGCCTCAACACCCGTGCGGAATTCCGCCACCAGATGCTGCTCGAAGGCACCGCCCGCTACACCACCCACGCCCGCACCTATACCATGGGCGAACTGACTTGGCTCGTCGCACAGGCCGGTCTGCGCGTCGTGCAGCGCCGTTATGAAGCCCCCTGGGAGCGGGTCGGCCTCGAAGCGCCACGTCTGCGCACTCACACCCTGCGCGTGCTCGCCAAAGGGGCCTTCGCCGCCCTCACCGCTGCCCTGCCCGCCAGTCGCTCCATGCTGCTTGTTGTCGCCGAGCGGTAATACGCGTGATGCGTGACGCGTGACGCGTGAGGTGTCATCTTGACGCGTGACGCGTGACGCGTCACGCGTGAGGTATCATCTTGACGCGATCATGACGACAACGTGCTCTTACGTTGCAGCGCGAAGACCGCGAAGACCGCGAAGAAAGGCGAGGGCGGTATATCATATGCCCGATCTTCGCGCACTTCGCGCACTTCGCGCACTTCGCGGTAACACAAAAGAGTCTCTACCCCCTGAACAGATACACGAGTGAGAACCGCGTTCTCCTGTTCCTTTGTGCCCCTGTTCCTGTGTTCTCCTATTGCCCCAACATAAACTCTATGCCTACATCACTCAGCCTCCGCCTAACCAATCCCGCCCAATTCGTTACCCTCTACGGCACCACTCCGCCCCGCATTGACACACCTGCTGAACGGGTCTCCCTTGCGGCGGAACATCTCGCGGCCCGGCTGGCTGATCTTAACCTTGACGGCCTCGTCGTCTACGATGTGCAGGATGAACACGAGCGCACCAGTGAGCCGCGTCCCTTCCCCTTCATTCCCACTAGCGATCCCCGTGCCTACGCGAAGTTGCTGCGTGAGCTTACCGGCCTTCAAGCGGTGACCTACAAGTGCGTCGTGAATTTCAGCGAAGCCGAATGGCTCGCGTGGCTCCACGAAACCAGTACGACCTATGAACTGCCCTGCCTCGCCCTAGTAGGCGCGGCAACGCCCAACCCGCCCCCCGATGCGCTGCCAGTTGACCGCGCCTTCGATCTCGCGGCTGCCCAAGCTAACGCGCCCACCCTCGGCGGCGTCGTCATCGCCGAACGCCACGCCCCCGGCTGCGATGAGAGTCAACGCCTACTCAATAAAGCCGCTCACGGCTGTCGCTACTTCATCTCTCAAGTGGTCTACGAGGCTGAACCAACCCAACGCCTCCTCCACGACTACAGCGCCACCTGCAAACGCATGGAAGTAATGCCCCAACGTATCGTCCTCACCTTCTCGCCCTGTGGTCGCCAAAAGACCATGGACTTCATCAAGTGGCTAGGTGTCGCCATCAGCCCTGCCACCGAGCGCACCATCCTCGGCGATCCGGCCCCCTTCAGCCGTTCCATCCAGATCTGCTGCAACAACCTGCGGCGCATCCTCGAACAGGGCGTCGCCGAACACCTCTCCTTGGGCATCAACATCGAGAGCGTCTCTATCCACCGCGACGAGATTGACGCCTCGGTTGAGCTTGTCCATGCCCTGCGGGCGACCGCTGCTGAATATGGGTTGGTTTAAGTAAAAGACGAAAACCCATGCGTGTACCAAAACGTTTATTCACCCTTCTCCTCCCCCTCATCCTCGCCATCGGTTGCACTGCCGCGCCTACCGCGCCTGCCGCACCCGCTGCAACCCTTGCCGCCCCCATGGCGACAAGTCTGCCACCGGCGGCTACGGCGCTACCGCCTGCGCCAACCCTTGCCCCGCCTAGTGCTACCGCTGCTCGCCCCTTGGTACCTGGTGCCGGCAACCAACTGCGGCCAGCCGGTGCGCCCGTGCAGTCCTTTGAAGTGCTTGCTAGCTACCCTCACGATCCCGCTGCCTACACTCAGGGGCTGCTCTATGTTCACGACGATACCTTCTACGAAAGTACCGGCTACTGGGAGGACTCTTCGTTGCGCGAGGTCGAACTCGCCACTGGCACGGTGCGCCGCCACGTCATGCTCAACGATCGCGTGCCGCCGCCGCCCGGCGCACAGCCCCATTTTGCCGAAGGTCTCGCGCTCGTGGGCGAGAACCTTTTCCAACTCACTTGGCAAAGTGGTTTCGGCCTGATCTACGACCAAGCCACCTTCACCCTCCAAGGCCAATTCCGCTACCCCCCGGACGGGCAGCAACTGCCCCGCGAAGGGTGGGGACTCACCACAATGGACGATCAGTTGCTCATGAGCGATGGCTCGGCCAACATCTATCTCATTGATCCCGCAGCAACTATTGCCAACAACGAACTGGCGATCATCAGCCGCATTGAAGTTCATGATGCCAACGGCCCTGTCATGCGCCTCAACGAACTCGAATACATCCAGGGCGAACTCTACGCCAACCTCTGGCAGAGCGATCTGATCGCCCGCATTGACCCCGCCAGCGGACGCGTCCATGCCTACATTGACCTCAGCCCCTTGCGTGCCCTTCTCCCCGCCGGTGGTCGCCCCGAAGTGCTCAACGGCATTGCCTACGACCCGACCAACGACCGCATCTTTGTCACCGGCAAATGGTGGCCCACCCTTTTTGCGATTCGCCTCCAGCCAGTGGCTGTCGTCTTTTTGCCCCATATCATGGCGTAAGGGGGCGTGGGGGAACCAGGTTCCCCCACACCCCCTTACGCACGCGGCGCAGCCGCACCAACACGCGGCGCAGCCGCACCAGCACGCGGCGTAGCCGCACTAGCACGCGGCGCAGCCGCACCAGCACGCGGCGCAGCCGCATCAGCACGCGGCGCAGCCGCACCAACCTTGTAGGGTGTTGACGGCGCAGCCGTCAACACCCTACAAAAAAGAAACCATAATGCACATTGAAGCCATCGAACTGCGCCAGATCGAACTGCCCTTCATTACGCCCTTCGCAACCAGCGGCTGGCGTGAGGATGCCAACCATTCCATCCTCGTGCGCGTGTTGGCTGAAGGCGCCGAGGGCTGGGGCGAAGCCCCCTTGGGAAGCGGCCCTTGGTACAACGAAGAGACCCAAGCCAGTGCCTGGGTAATTGCCTGTACTCACCTCGCGCCCATGCTGCTCGCCGCCGACCTGACCCGCCCCGAAGATGTGGATGCCGTCTATGCCAAAGTGCGCGGCAACCGCATGGCCCGCGCCGGCTTTGAGTTTGCCGTCTGGGATCTCTTTGGCCGCTTGCAGAACCAAAGCCTCAGCAGCATGCTCGGTGGCACGCGCAGCACGGTCGAGGTGGGGGTCAGTGTCGGTGTGCAACCCGACCTCGACACGCTCCTCCAAGTAGTTGACGGGTACGTCAACGCGGGCTATCAGCGTGTCAAACTGAAGATCAAGCCAGGCTGGGATCTCGAACCAACGCGCCTCGTGCGTACAACTTGGCCCGATCTGCGCCTCCAAGTGGATGCCAACAGCATCTACACCCTCGCCGACGCGGCCCACCTCGCCCAACTCGACGCCTATGATCTCCTTCTCATCGAACAGCCCTTGGCCCACGACGACATCATTGACCACGCCAAGCTCCAGCGCCAGCTCAAGACGCCGATCTGTCTTGACGAGAGCATCGTTTCGCCCGAACATGCCCGCTGGGCACTGGAACTAAACGCCTGCGGTGTCATCAACGTCAAACCGAGTCGCGTCGGCGGCCTCAACGCCGCTCGCCAGATCCACGATCTCGCTGCCGCTGCAAGTATTCCGGTCTGGTGTGGTGGCATGCTCGAAACCGGCATCGGACGCGCCGTCAATGTCGCCCTCGCCAGCCTGCCCAACTTCACACTTCCCGGCGACATCAGCGCCAGCAACCGCTATTTCACCCGCGATCTCATCACCACGCCCTTCGGCCTAAACCCCGATAGCACCCTCAGCGTCCTCAGCGGCCCTGGCAATGGCATCGTCGTGGATGGCGATCTTCTCGAAGCAATCACCCGCACCAAGGTTGTGCTGACCGCCAAAACCTAACTATAAAGTGGTTACGCGAGTCGTACTATCGGCTATCGGGTTTTCGCCTATCCTCTATCCTCACGGCCCCCGCACCACCGTTGCCGTCGGCGTCACCGCTGGCATACCCGGTACTTCGCAAACCCAACGATCTACCAGCGTCCGACTGCTCCGCATCTGCACCTCCACCGGATAGATGCCGGGGCGTTCGGAGCCAATACGAAGGGTTATGGTATATTGACCGTCACTATGTGAGAAAGAGCCACCAACCGCACGATCAGCAAAAAAGGCGAGTAGCGCTGTGTTTGGCTCGGTTGTGCCGGTTAGCGCCACCGTTGCCCCTGGCTGACAGATGAGTTGATCGAAATCGGCATAGGGGATCGTCGGTGTTAGTGTTGGTGCATCTGCATTGCCATTTTGAGGTGTGGCCGTTGCTGTTGGACTCATCGTCGGTGTGTTTGCTGCACGGCCCCCCCCATTCGTAGGCGTAGCACTCGGCGTGGGCGAGGACGAGGGCGAGGGCGAGGGCGACGGTGTAGGGGTAAAAGTGAGCGTCGCAATGTTTGGTTGGGGCGAAGGCTCAGGTGATGGGTAGGGGTTGTTTGCTACCCCTGCTTGCTCCTCCTGGGTTGTAGGGCAATTGACGTTATCCTGCCCTGGATCAAGGCATGCCTCATTCTGGGCGCTGATCGGGTGCGGTGACGTTTCGCCCAGTAGGAGCAATAACACACCAGCAAAGATCGCCAACATGCTCAGTGGCCAGAAAAGACTCCGTTGAGTCATCATTGTGCTCTATGTTTCCTTTTTGTTGTATGCTGGCGGCTTCGCCGCCAGCATACAACAAAAAATAATAATGTTTGGGGCTTGCCCTAACAGCTTGGTGGGGGTTGGGGGGGCATGGCCCAATACCTTTCAAATAAGGGAGAGCATAGACCTCACAGGTCTT
>RSAS01000762.1 GCA_003934145.1 Candidatus Viridilinea halotolerans
TCCGTCGCATCCCAAGAGTGTAACGTAAGAAGCCGCTTTCTGAAACCATGTCTTAGGGGTTAGGGGACAGGAAGGAAATAGGAGTGATACCAAACTCGCCTCTCGCCTCTCGCCTCTCGTCACTCGCCCCTCGTCCCTCGTCACTCGCCTCTCGTCCCTCGCCACTCGCCACTCGCCACTCGTCCCCCGCCACTCGTCCCTCGCCACTCGTCCCTCGCCACTCGTCCCTCGTCCCTCGTCCCTCGCCACTCGTCCCTCGTCACTCATAACTGGTATGATGCACCAACACCCACTCACAGCCTCAGCCCCCGCCAAACTCATCCTCTGCGGCGAACACGCCGTCGTCTACGGCTGCCCGGCGATTGCGCTGCCGCTCGCTGATGTGCGCGCGGTGGCGACAGTGGCAGCAGGGCAGCAGGGCGAGGGTTTGCGCTTGGTAGCCCCCGATCTCAATGAGGCGTGGGGCGTCCACGAGCAGCCCACCAACCCCTTGAGCGAGTTGGCGCTCACGGTGGCGGCGCAACTCGGCTTGGGCCAAGCCGACCTGACCATCACGTTGCGCTCGCAGATTCCACTGGCCAGCGGGATGGGCAGCGGGGCGGCGATTGCCACCGCGCTCGTGCGGACGCTCACCCAGTACGCCGGGCAGGAGTGGGATGCCGATAGAATTGCTGCGCTGGTCTATGCCAGCGAACAACGCTTCCACGGCACACCCAGCGGCATCGACAACACCGTCGTCGCCCACGAACGAGCGATCTGGTTCGAGCGGCGCAGCCCCAAGCCGCTGATCGAGCCGCTTACCATTGGCGCACCCTTCACCCTTGTGGTGGGCGACACCGGCGTGCGTAGCGCCACCCACCTACCCGTCGGCGCGGTACGCACGGCATGGCAAGCCGATCCTGTTCACTACGAGACACTCTTTGCCGGCGTAGCCCTGCTGGTCAGCCAAGCGCGCAGCGCCCTCGCCAAAGGCGACAGCGCCACCCTCGGTGGTTTGCTCAACCAAAATCAGGCCCTACTTGAGCAGATCGGCGTCTCATCACCCGAACTGGAACGGCTCATTCACGCCGCCCGTCAAGCCGGTGCGCTCGGAGCCAAACTCTCCGGCGCAGGCTGGGGCGGCATCATGCTCGCCCTCGCCCATCCCACGCAGGCTGCCACCATCGCCGCCGCCCTATGCGAAGCTGGTGCCGTGCGCGTCCTGACGACCGTGGTGGGGTGATGTTTAATGATCTTAAAGGGGAGGGGTTT
>RSAS01000077.1 GCA_003934145.1 Candidatus Viridilinea halotolerans
CCCCCAAACCCCTACCCGACGGGGGATGTTCTTGGGGGCCATGCCCCCAAACCCCTACCCGACGGGGGATGCTCTTGGGGGCCATGTCCCCAAACCCCCCAGCGAACAACTCAGCTTGTTACAACACCGCGACCCCCTCCATCGTCTCGGCGATCAGACTATCCACCACCATGCGCAGATCATTGGTGTCGGCAAAGACGCGCAGTTGGCGGTCGGCACTGGAGCCTTCGTCGGCGATTTTGAGCAGGTACTCGACCTCCTTGCGCGAGCCGAGCATGTCTACGACATCATCAACGAGGGCGACCAGTTCGTGAACAAGGGCTTTGGTCTCGACTTCGGTCTGTTTGCCAAAATCAATCAATTTGCTCTCGAGGCCCCAGCGCTGCGCACGCCACTTATTCTCGTTAATCAGTGCCCGCCGGTAGACGCGGAAGGTGGTATTGGTCTCGAACATCGTGTAGAACTTGACGAGCAGCGCCTGCATGGTGGCGGCGAGGGCCAAACACTCTTCAACGCGGGTGGCAATGTCGCAGACGCGAAATTCGAGGGTGCCAAAGAAGGGGTGCGGGCGCAGATCCCACCAAATCTTTTTGCCGTTATCGATACAGCCGGTGTTGATGAGCAACTGGATATAACGCTCAAACTCACCGGCGGAATTGAAACTTGGTGGAGTTCCAGTACGAGGAAAGCCGCTGAAGATAACGCTGCGATAGGACTTAAAGCCGGTATTGCGCCCCATCCAGAAGGGGGACGACGTGGAGAGGGCGAGCAGATGGGGGCCAAGGTAACGCGCCACATTCATCAACTCAAGCGCCGTCTCGCTGTTGGGCATACCGACATGGCAATGCATGCCAAAGATGAGCAATTGCAACGCGGCATCTTGCATCTCACCCACCATCGCGTGGTAGCGCTCGTGGGGAAAGATGTCCTGGGTCATCCAGGAAGAAAAGGGATGGGTGCCGGCGGCGATGATTTTGAGGCCATGGTGGGCCGCGAGGCCGGCAATAGTACCGCGCAGCCGGATAATCTCTGCACGCGCCTCCGTGATCGTGCGACAGGGGCGCGTCCCCACCTCCACAATACTCTGGTGCATCTCGGGCTTAATCTGTTCACGCAGAATCGTGCGCCCCGGCTCGAGAATTTGGGTAATGTACGAGCGCAACTCCCGCGTCTCCGGGTCAATGATCTGGTACTCCTCTTCGATGCCCAGCGTAAACGCAAAATCGGAGTCAGAGGGATTGTAGACGCTCACGGTCTTCTCCTGACATTGGGGATGGGGGATGCGGGATGGGGGATGCGAGATGGGTGATGCGAGATGCGAGATGCGCGGTTTTCCATTATACACTGCGCCCCTATTTTATTGGTTACGGGGAAGGGTATGCGCGGGGACCCGGCTCCCGCGCATACCCTTCCCCAGTTTTGGGAAGGGAGAGAACACGGTTCCCTCACTTCCCCCTTCTATGCTACTATACGCTACTATGAACAACAACCATCCCCCTGCCGGTGCGACGCCTGCACGCATCAAGGCCTACCTTGTTCACCTCTATACCGCCTCGACGACGGTCGTGTTGCTGCTCTCGACGCTCTTTTTGCTGGAGGGGCAACTGACAGCGGCGCTTTTTGCGCTACTGTTCTGTATTGTGATTGATGGTACTGATGGGATTCTGGCGCGGCGCTACAATGTCAAAAAGCATGTGCCCGAAGTGGATGGCCGGGCGATGGACGATGTGATTGACTTTGTGGCCTATGCGTTCCTGCCGGTACTCTTCATGGTTAAGGCAGAAATGCTGCTTGATCCGGTACTGTTTTTTGGCTCCTTGCCGCTGCTCGCCAGCGCTTTTGGCTTTGCGCGGGTGAACATTAAACTTGATGACGAGGGTTTTTTTGTTGGTTTTCCCTCCTACTGGAACCTTTTAGTCGCCTACCTCTACTTGGTCAGTGCGCCACCATGGTTCAACACCATTGCTGTCATCGTACTCGCCATCCTCGTCTTCGTCCCCACGCGCTACATCTACATCACCCGCTTTCCGCACCACCGCAATCTGCACCTGGCGGCGGCGGTGGTGAGTGGCATCATGTTGCTGGGCGCGATTGTGGTGGGGGGCACGGCGCGCATTCCGTTGGTACTGATCTCGCTGATCTATCCGCTTTTTTATGTTATCTATTCGTTGCGTCTTGATCGCGCGGCGCGATCGGGATAAGAGTTTTTCTTTTGGGTGTGACTGGAATCTGTAGGGCGGTGCCCTGCACCCCTTTGGACGGGGGGAGGATGCGAGGAAACCAGGTTCCCTCGCGCACCCTACCTGCACATGTTGGTTACGCCCTATCTCCCGCCGGACAGGGGGAAATGCGGGGGAACCTGGTTCCCCTGCCCCCCCTTACCTATGCTTGTGTGGTACGTGGTGCCGGCTTTGCCGCCACCACGTACCACACAAGGTTGTATTAGGGAATGCTTCATGGCTGTTTCTCATGCTGTTGTTTCGCCGTTCGATCTGACGCCGATTCGGGCGCTCTATCCTTTTCGTACTGCGCGTTTGCCCCTGGAGCGGGGGACGTTGAGTTATGTGGATGAGGGAACTGGTGGCCCACCGGCGCTACTGGTTCACGGCAATCCCACTTGGTCTTTTTATTTCCGTCATCTCATTGCCGGGCTAGCACCGCAGCGGCGGGTCGTTGTGCCCGACCATATGGGCTGTGGGCTTTCGGATAAGCCGCAAGATTATCCCTACACTTTGGCTACCCACATCACGAATCTGGAGCGGCTGGTGGATCATCTGGAGTTGCCGCAAGTTGATCTGGTCGTTCACGATTGGGGCGGGGCGATTGGCATGGGTTGGGCGGTGCGCCACCCGGAACGCGTGCGGCGCATTGTGGTGCTCAATACCTCTGCTTTTCTCTCGCCGCGCATTCCCTGGCGCATTGCCATCAGTCGCTACCCCGTTTTTGGCGACGTGGCGGTGCGGGGCTTGAACGCGTTTGCTGTGGCGGCGACCCACATGGCGGTTGTGCGCCCGCTTGCGCCCGCCGTGCGCCAAGGCTACCTGTTGCCCTACGACTCCTGGGCCAATCGCGTCGCCATTCAGCGCTTTGTGCGCGATATTCCGATGCATCCGCGCCATCCCACCTGGGCGCTGGTTGACGCAATTGATCGCGAGTTGCCGACACTACGCACCAAGCCGATGCTGATTCTGTGGGGCGGCCAGGATTGGTGCTTCTCTGATCACTTTCTTGCCGGATGGATGCAACGTTTCCCCGCTGCCGAGGTGGTACGTTTTGATCATGCCGCTCACTACATCCTTGAGGATGCCCATGAGGATGTTGTGCCACGGGTGGTGCGGTTTTTTGCTAGCCGATAGCCGATAGCCGAAAACCCGATAGTCGAAAACCCAATAGTACGACAGTTGTAACTCCGTTTTGCGCCACCGCCGGTGGGGGTTCGGGGGCATGGCCCCCGAAAATTCCCCCATAGTACTATCGGCTATCGCCTATTGGCTATCGCCTATTACAGGAGTCCCTTCATGGTCTCTAGCGCTCCCCAGCCCCCTCGTGCCGAGCCGCGTCCGCAGGTGTGTACGGTGCATGGTGCGGTGCTTAGCGATGCGTATGCGTGGCTTGAGGATCGTGATGATCCGGCGGCGTTGGCCTATGTTGCCGCTGAGCATGCCTATGCCGAAGCGATCTTGGCTGAGGATGCGCCGTTGCGCGCAGCGATCTATCGTGAGTTGCGTGGGCGCTTGAAGGAGCAGGATCGTTCGGTGCCCGTGCGGCGTGGCCCCTATCTCTACTACCGGCGTCACGAAGCCGATCAGGAGCATGCGCTCTGGTGTCGCCAACGTGACCCCGACGGGCCAGAGGAGCTTTTGCTTGATCTCAATGCGCTAGCTGCCGGGCAGAGCTACTGCCAACTTGGCCCCTTTGCGCCGAGCCCCGATCATACGCTACTGGCCTATGGCCTTGATACCAGCGGCGCAATGGTGTATACCCTGGCGATCAAGGATCTACAGAGTGGCGCGCTTTTGCCTGAAACGATCGCCAATGCGGCCCATAGTCTCGAATGGGGCGAAGATGGGCGTTCGCTCTACTACACGACGTTTGATGACGTCCACCGCGCGTATCGCCTCTATTGCCATACGTTGGGCCAAGATCCCACTGCGGATGTGTTGCTCTACGAAGAGGCCGATGCCCGCTTTGATCTCACGCTGCACAAAACCCGTTCGCGCGCCTTTTTGCTGCTCAACATCGCCAGCTTTGATTGTAGCGAAGTGCGCTACAAGGCGGCGGATGATCCCGCTGCGCCTTTTACACTCTTTGATGCACGCCAAGCCACCATCCACTACCAGATCGAGCATCAGGGTGAGAACTTTCTGCTGTTGACCAATGCCGAGGCAGAGAATTTCTGCCTGCGCCTTGCCCCAGTGGCCGATCCTACGCAACGCTGCGTGCTGCTGCCCCACCGCCCCGATGTGCTGCTGGAGGGTATGGATGCCTTCGCGAAACATCTGGTCGTGTACGAACGACGGGCGGGGACACAACAGTTGCGCCTCTCGGCGCCCAGTGGTGCCAATGTACGTTATGTGCGCTTTCCTGAGCCGATCTATAGTTTTAGCCCAATAGACAACTATGAGTATGAAAGCGAAATCTTACGCTTTACCTATAGCTCATTCATCACACCGCGCTCGGTGATCGATTATGAGATGCGTAAGAAGGGGCGTTGGCAATTGCGCAAACGCGACGAGCTGCCGAATGGCTACGACGCGACACGTTATGCTGCCGAGCGGCTAGAGGCTGTTGCGCCGGATGGGGCCTTGGTGCCTATTTCACTGGTGCGTCGCCGCGATACGCCGCAGGATGGGAGTGCGCCCGCGCTGCTGGTGGGTTATGGCGCCTACGGCAAGTGCTACGAACCCGGTTTTAACCCCCACTGGCTCAGTCTGCTCGACCGTGGTTTTGTCTGTGCCATTGCCCATGTGCGCGGCGGGCAGGAGTTGGGGCGGGCGTGGTACGAAGCGGGGCGGCTCACCCAGAAGCAGAACAGCTTCAGCGATTTCATCGCCTGCGCGGAGCAACTGATCGCCCAGGGCTACACCAGTGCCAAGCGCCTGGCGATCAGTGGCACCAGCGCGGGAGGGCTCTTGGTGGGCGCGGTGGTCAACATGCGCCCCGATCTCTGCCATGCCGTCATTGCCCGCGTCCCCTTCATGAACGTGATCAGCGCCATGCTCAACCCGGCGCTGCCGCTCACCATTGGCGAATACCAGCAATGGGGCGACCCGTCCGATCCCGAACAGTTTCGTGCTATGCTCAGTTATTCACCCTACGAACAGATTACGGCACAAGCCTACCCCCACATCCTCGCCACCGCCGGGCTTCATGATCGCCAGGTGCCCTACTGGGATCCGGCCAAGTGGGTAGCCAAACTGCGCGCACACAAAACCGATCAGAACTTACTGCTCCTGCGCACTAATATGGATGCGGGCCACCGCGGGCCTGCGGGTCGTTTTGCCGCTCTAGAGGAATTGGCTTACGAATATGCCTTTTTGTTGCGGGTGCTAGGCGGGGATAGTGATGGGTAGCTTCTACTGGAAAAACGAGGAGAACAGTGTTCTGGTATTCCACTGGAATCTGTAGGGCGGCGCCCTACAACCCCGCTGGACAGGGGGGAATGCGGGGGAACCAGGTTCCCCCGCACCCCCTACCTACACATTTTGGTCACACCCAAAACATTCTCTGCGCATCTCTAACTACGAATCCTTGGTCTCTTCGCGTTGGCGTTTGGGGGGCATGGAAAAATTGGGGCGTCCACCGGGGCGCGAGCGGAAGCTGGTGCTTGAGCGGCCTTCGCCGCGGCGGCCTTCAGGCTTGGTCACCGTGCGGCTGATGGTTGCGGGTTTGGTGCTAGCCTCTGGCTGAGGGACTGGTGCCACCGTATGCTCCGGCGGGGCGGAGACGCGAGGAGACGATGAGGCAGAGTCGCGCCGTTCACCGCCGCCGCGTGTCTCCGCATCCCCGCGTCCCCGCGGCTCCGCATCCCCGCGTCCCCGCGGCTCCGCA